>NZ_JBFAMM010000001.1:0-178916 GCF_040656535.1 Streptomyces sp. NPDC049887
GCCAGCGTTCGTCCTGAGCCAGGATCAAACTCTCCGTGAATGCTTCCCCGTGATCGGGGCGAACACATCACGAGAGCGGAACCAGGAAGAGGAATGGTCTCCCCGGTCCACAGCGTCCTCGCTGTGTGTATTTCAAAGGAACCTCGACCATCCCTGCGGATGGACGGGGTATCAACATATCTGGCGTTGACTTTTGGCACGCTGTTGAGTTCTCAAGGAACGGACGCTTCCTTCGTACTCACCCGCAGAACACTCTCTCGGGCTTTCCTCCGGGCGCTTCCCTTCGGTGTTTCCAACCCTACCAGATCCGATTTCCGTTCCGTTCCCGGTTCGGAATTCATTTCCAGTGGCCGTTGGAGGGCCTTTCGTCTTTCGACTTCCTCGACGCTATCAGAATCTCCTGCAGCCGAGCTAATCGGCTTCACGATCCGGATAGGGATTCGAGGGTGGCTCCACGGAAATGCCATTTCCGATGAGAGCGAGAGAGATTCTAGATGGTCGCACTCGAAGCTGTCCACTCCGAGGCAACCGTTTGAATCTACCTCCCCATGGGGCCCGTGTCAACGGGTCCGGTGGGCGAAGAGGAGACTAGCAGCTCACAGAAGGTGCTTGCACATCAGGCGGCCGTCGGTACCTCGGCGCTGCGTTCCGAGGCGTCGATGTCACCTGTCCCGCCTGCTCGGGCCGCGCGACCGCCGAGGACGTACACGTAGGCCAGGAACGCCAGCTCAGCGACGACTCCGATGGTGATCCGGGCCCAGGTAGGAAGGCCCGAAGGTGTCACGAAGCCCTCGATCACGCCCGAGACGAAGAGGACCAGTGCCAGGCCGACGGCCATGCCCATGGCGGCACGGCCCTGCTGGGCGAGGGCTGCCCGCCTGGACATCGGTCCCGGGTCGATGAGCGTCCAGCCGAGACGGAGGCCCGTGCCGGCGGCGACGAAGACGGCGGTGAGTTCGAGGAGCCCGTGCGGGAGAACGAGCCCGAGGAAGGTGTCGAGGCGCCCGGCCGATGACATCAGGCCGATGCCGATGCCGAGATTGGCCATGTTGAGGAAGAGGATCCAGAGCACCGGCACACAGAGGAACGCGCCGAATACCAGGCACATCGCGGCGGCCCACGCGTTGTTCGTCCAGACCTGGGCGGCGAACGAGGCCGCGGGATGGCTCGAGTAGTACGTCTCGTACTGCCCGCCGGGACGGGTGAGCTCGCGCAGCTGGTCGGGGGCGGCGATCGCCGCCTGGACCTCGGGGTGGGTTCCGATCCACCAGCCGATGACGGCGGCGAGGAGTGTCGAGAGGACTGCGGTGGGGATCCACCAGTGCCGGGAGCGGTAGACCGCGGCCGGGAAGCCGGCGGTCAGGAAACGGACCGCGTCCTTCCATGAGGCGCGCCGGGTCCCGGTGACAGCGGCGCGGGCGCGGGCCACGAGTTGGGTCAACCGGGCCGTGATCATGGGGTCCGGGGAACCGGACTGGATCAGTGAGAGATGGGTGGCGGTGCGCTGGTAGAGCGCGACGAGTTCGTCCGCCTCGGCGCCGGAGAGACCGCGCCCGCGCCGCAGGAGGTGGTCCAGGCGGTCCCACTCTGCCCGGTGGGTCATGACGAAGACGTCGAGGTCCATGGTCGGCTGCTGCTCCAGGCACTGGTCGGCCCGCCGCTGGGGCGGTGCTCACACGGTTCGTACAACTGCTCGTACTACTGCGGCGCGTTTGCGGGTCAGCTTGGCAGACTTGCGTACTGAGAGGTCGCGAAGGTCGGGGAACGCAGCGAGGGCAGTGGAGAGGGTGGGCGCCGTGAGCGGGGTTGTGACCGGGGATGCCGTCGTACTGGGGCTTCGTCCGGCAAGGTTGCCGAGCCGCGCGCTGGCGCTGGTGATCGATCTGGCGCTCTTGGTCGCCGCGTACCTCTTGATATCCGTGGGACTCGCGATGGCCACGGCGTCGCTGGACGAAGCGGCGCGGGCGGCGGTGTCGATCGCGTCGTTCGTCCTTGTTCTCGTCGGTGCGCCCATCGCCGTGGAGACGCTCAGTCACGGTCGCTCCCTGGGCAAGCTCGCCTGCGGCCTGCGAGTGGTCCGCGACGACGGGGGGCCGATCCGGTTCCGGCACGCGCTGGTGCGCGGGGCGATCGGGGTCGTGGAGATCCTGATGACCTTCGGAGCCATCGCCTGCACCGCCTCGCTGGTGTCGGCGCGCGGGCGGCGCGTCGGCGACGTGTTCGCCGGGACCCTGGTCGTCCGCGAGCGGGTGCCCGTCGCACGGTCCGCGTACGTGCCTCCGCCACCGCCCTGGCTTCTCGGGCGGTTCACGGAGCTCGACCTGTCCGGTGTGCCGGACGATCTGTGGCTCGCGGTGCGCCAGTACCTGACGCGGATGAACGAGTTGGACGCTGAGGTGGGCCGGTCGTTGGCCGAGCGGCTCGCCGTCGATCTGGCCGCGTGCACCGGTACGCCCGTCCCGGCGGGCGTGCCGGCGGGCGCGTTCCTGGCGGCCGTGGTGAACGAGCGGCAGACCCGGGACGCCCGGCGCGCGCATGCGGCGGCGGCCGGGAACCCCGTGGTACCGGTGAACCCCACGGCCCCGCACATGCACCGTGCCGCCGCGGGGCCGCACCCGGCGGGGCCGGTACCGACGGCCAACGCCCTGCGGGGGACGGTCCGCGGGCACGTGGCGGGTGCTGATTCGGTCCCCGCTTCCGCGGGCTCCGCGGTGCCGGGCGCCCCCTCCGGATCCGTCCCTGCTGCCGGGCCCGCTGCCGCTCCGTCGGCCTCCCCCGGGTCCGCCGGAGCCGGCAGCGGCGGTCAGGAAGCGAAGCCGGTCCGGGCGGCGACGGGGTTCGCGCCGCCCGCTTGAGGGCGGCTCGGAAGGACCGGCTGCGGCGTCCGGCTGCGGCGTGAGGAGGCTCCCGGGAGGACCGGCTCGGGGCCGCCCTCTCAGGACGCGGATCCGCCAGGGAAGCGGACCGCTCACGGAAACACGGAGGGTGGGGTCTCCAGGTCCTCGAGTTCGATGCCGGGCGCGGCGAGGACCACGTCGCCGGCGATGTGGACCGTGTGCTGCTCACCGGTGTCCAGGGCGCTGACCTGGTATTCGTCGACGGTCAGAAGGCCGTTGTCAGTGGTGTGCGCTTCACTCTTCACCAGGGCCCAGGACTGGTCGACGGTCAGGGGGGCGAGAACCGGGTCCGTGAAGGCGACGAGACGGACGCGCGTGGCGGGGGCACCGGGTGAGAGCCGGAGCAGTCGGGCCGTCGCCACGACGAACGCGGGGGAGGTTCCGGTGAAGGCGTGGGCGCGGACGTTTCCTTCGGTGGCGTGCGTGCCGGTGGGGTCGGTGCGCACCCAGGTGACACCGTCGATGGCAGCACCGCGGACCTGCCAGCCCCCGGCGTGGAGTTCGAGTCGGATGGGGCGTCCGAGCTCGTCGAGTGCCAGATCGACGGAGCCCGCGTGTTCTCCGGAGGGGGTGATCAGCTGGGAGACGTAGCGCCAGCCCGACGGGCCGGGTGCGCAGTGGAAGTGCTCTTCACCGAAGGGGGTGTGATCGTGCGGGTCATGGAGCGAATAGCGGCCGCGGGGCATGGGGGTGCCTGACATCTCCCGGAGTACGGGCAGGCCCCCGGCACGGGGGTGCGGGGGCCTGCCTGGTGCGCTGGTGCCACTGCCGGCGGGAGTGCCCTCCGGTTCGGTTGATCGGAGGGCCTGCCCGAGGCGGATCAGTAGCGGTAGTGGTCGGGCTTGAACGGGCCCTCGACCTCGACGCCGATGTACGCGGCCTGCTCGGGGCGGAGCGTCGTGAGCTTCACGCCGAGCGAGTCGAGGTGGAGGCGGGCGACCTTCTCGTCGAGGTGCTTGGGCAGCACGTAGACGTCGGTCGGGTACTCCTCCGGCTTGGTGAACAGCTCGATCTGCGCCAGGGTCTGGTCCGCGAAGGAGTTGGACATCACGAAGGAGGGGTGACCGGTTGCGTTGCCCAGGTTGAGCAGGCGCCCCTCGGACAGCACGATGATCACCTTGCCGTCCGGGAAGGTCCAGGTGTGGACCTGCGGCTTGACCTCGTCCTTGACGATTCCCGGCACCTGAGCCAGACCGGCCATGTCGATCTCGTTGTCGAAGTGACCGATGTTCCCGACGATCGCCTGGTGCTTCATCCTGGCCATGTCCGAGGCCATGATGATGTCCTTGTTGCCGGTCGTGGTGATGAAGATGTCGGCCTTGTCGACGACCTCGTCCAGCGTCGTGACCTGGTAGCCGTCCATGGCTGCCTGCAGGGCGCAGATCGGGTCGATCTCGGTGATGATCACACGGGCGCCCTGTCCGCGCAGGGACTCGGCGCAGCCCTTGCCGACGTCGCCGTAGCCGCAGACGACGGCGACCTTGCCGCCGATCAGCACGTCGGTGGCCCGGTTGATGCCGTCGACCAGCGAATGGCGGCAGCCGTACTTGTTGTCGAACTTCGACTTGGTGACGGCGTCGTTGACGTTGATCGCCGGGAAGAGGAGGGAGCCGTCGCGCTGCATCTCGTACAGGCGGTGGACGCCGGTCGTGGTCTCCTCCGTGACGCCGCGGATCTCCGACGCCAGCCGCGTCCACTTCTGCGGGTTCTCCGCGAGGGTGCGGTTCAGCAGACGGAGGATGTGGCCGTATTCCTCGCTGTCCGCGGTGGACGGGTCCGGGGCCTCGCCGGCCTTCTCGAACTCGACGCCCTTGTGGACGAGGAGGGTGGCGTCACCGCCGTCGTCGAGGATCATGTTCGGGCCGCCGGTGGGCGAGTCCGGCCAGGTCAGGGCCTGCTCAGTGCACCACCAGTACTCCTCCAGCGTCTCGCCCTTCCAGGCGAAGACCGGGATGCCCCGGGGGTTGTCCACCGTCCCGTCCGGGCCGACGGCGATGGCCGCGGCGGCGTGGTCCTGGGTGGAGAAGATGTTGCAGGACGCCCAGCGCACGTCGGCGCCGAGCGCGACCAGGGTCTCGATCAGGACGGCGGTCTGCACCGTCATGTGCAGGGAGCCGGTGATACGCGCACCGGCGAGCGGCTGCGATTCCGCGTACTCCTTGCGGATCGCCATCAGACCGGGCATCTCGTGCTCGGCGAGGGTGATCTCCTTGCGGCCGAAGTCGGCGAGGGAAAGGTCGGCGACCTTGAAGTCCTGACCGGTGGCGACAGTCGTCATTGCGAGCTGCTCCTCAGAGGGGTCGAGGGTGTTCGGGCGGGATGGCTCTGCGGTCGCTACGGCGAAAACGAACACGCGCACGAGCACACACGGGTGCCGCACGTGCGTGTCCGGACGCCGGGGACGTCCGCAGCGCAGTCCGTCGGAGGCCCTCTCTCCCTCGGCCGGTCCGCTCGGGACCGCCCGACCGCCATCAGCAGCGACGTCTGGCTCTGGTCACGAATCTACACCGATCGCCGTCGCGGCCCACAGCCCGCCCATGCCCGGTTTCCGGCCGGATTCCGGGGCGCGTGGCCATACGGAGGCGCGTGTTCCAAGACTTTTGGTCCCGCGGTCATGTGGTGCACCATGCTCGTCGCGGATCGGGAAGCCCGCGCGATCCGCACCCCCAGCGTGAGGAGATCTCGTGACCAGTCCGGGGAACGAGCAGCGGAGGACGAGGCTGCTCGCCGTGACCGCCTGCCCCACAGGCATCGCCCACACCTATATGGCCGCGGAGAAACTCGCGCAGGCCGCGGATGCTCTCGGCGTCGGGATGAAGGTGGAGACGCAGGGATCCATCGGGGCCGAAAACGTTCTCTCCGACAACGATGTCAGAGACGCGGACGCGATCATCGTCGCGGCCGACAAGGACGTGGACCTCAGCCGCTTCACCGGCAAGCGGGTGCTCAAGGTCGGCGTGGCCGAGGGCATCCGTCATCCCGAGAGGCTGATCGAGCGGGCGCGCACCGCGCCGGTTCACGGGGCCTCGGGTCCGGCGGCCGCCGGATCGTCCGACCCGCGCGACGGAGCCGAAGGCGGTGACCATGGCAGGGGCCGTGACCGTGGCGGAAAGGAGCGGAGTGCCGCGTACAAGGCGCTGATGAACGGCGTCTCGTACATGATCCCGTTCGTCGTGGTCGGCGGCCTGCTGATCGCGATGTCCCTCGCGCTCGGCGGCCATGCGACGCCGGAGGGCTATGCCATTGCGGAGGGCTCCTTCTGGGAGAGCGTGTTCAAGATCGGCGAGATCGGGTTCCGGTTGATGGTGCCGATCCTGTCCGGATACATCGCCTACGCCATCGCGGACCGTCCGGCACTCGTACCGGGCATGATCGGTGGCTGGATCGCGAACACCGGAGCGCTGTACGGCTCCGAGGCCGGCGCCGGGTTCATCGGAGCGATCGTGACCGGCTTCCTGGCCGGGTACCTGGTGCTGTGGATCAAGAAGGTCAAGGTCCCCGGATTCGCACAGCCGATCATGCCGATCATCGTGATCCCGATCGTGGCGACGTCGGCGCTCGGCCTGTTCTTCATCCACGTCATCGGCAAGCCGATCGCCTGGGTCTTCGAGCATCTGACCGGCTGGCTGAGCGAAATGACCGGCACCAGCGCGATCCTGCTGGGCGCGGTACTCGGCCTCATGATCGCGTTCGACATGGGCGGACCGGTCAACA
Source organism: Streptomyces sp. NPDC049887 (assembly GCF_040656535.1). Taxonomy (NCBI): domain Bacteria; kingdom Bacillati; phylum Actinomycetota; class Actinomycetes; order Kitasatosporales; family Streptomycetaceae; genus Streptomyces; species Streptomyces sp. NPDC049887. The sequence goes on from NZ_JBFAMM010000001.1 coordinate 6,612, forward strand.
AGACCGCGTTCCTCTTCGGCGCCGGGCTCATCGCGTCCGGCAACCAGACGGTCATGGGCATGTGCGCGGCGGCCATCCCGGTGATGCCCCTCGGGCAGGGCCTCGCCACGCTGATCCGGCGCAGCCTCTACTCCGAGCGGGAGCGCGAGACCGGTATGGCGGCACTGTTCATGGGCTTCTTCGGTATCTCGGAGGGAGCGATCCCGTTCGCGGCGGCACGACCCGCCCAGGTCATCCCCGCGAACATGCTCGGCGGTGCCGTCGCCGGTGCCCTGGCCGGACTCGCGGGCGTGCAGGACGCCGTGCCGCACGGCGGGCCGATCGTCGCGGTACTGGGCGCGGTGGAGGGCGTGCCGATGTTCTTCCTTGCGATCGTCGCCGGCACGGCCGTGACGGCGCTGACCACGAATGCGCTGATCGGCCTCAAGGAGCGGGGAGCGGAAGCGGTCGGCGGCACGGACGTCCGCATTCCGGCACAGGCCGGTGGGCAGGCGGACGCGCGGGGTACGGAAGGAGCGACGGTCCCGGCTCAGGCGCTCGCCGGGGCACCGGTCGGAGGCACCCGTACCGGAGGGACGTCGGCCGAAGGGGATCCGACGCGAGGGACACGCGCCGCCGGTGGTGCGGCGGAGGCCGCTGGTGCGGACACCGAGGACCCCGGTGCCTGCAGCGGAACCGCAATCGGGACCGGGACCGGAACCGGCACGGCGGAAGCGGCCGATGCCGGATCGGATTCCGGGGCCGGGGCAGGGCCTGACTCCGGGGCGCTGTCCGATCATCTGACCGCCCGGACCGTGAAGGTCGGGCTCGAGGCCACGGACAAGGACTCCGCCATCCGCGAGATGGCCGCGATGCTCGCGACGACGGGCAGGGTCACGGACGTCGAAGGGCTGGTGAGGGCCGCGCTCGCCCGAGAGGACCAGGGCACGACAGGTCTCGGGGAGGAGATCGCCGTCCCGCACGCGAAGACCGACGCGGTCACCGCCCCGGTCGTCGGCTTCGCGCGCTCGCCCGAGGGCGTGGAGTGGGGTTCGCCCGACGGCACGAAGGCTCGGCTGATCTTCATGATCGCGGTTCCGGAGGCGGCCGCGGGCGACGAGCACCTGCGAATCCTGTCGCTGTTGTCGCGCAAGCTGATGGACGCGGAGTTCCGTGGGCGGCTCCTCACGGCCCCGGACGAACCGGCCGTACTCCGGGTGCTCGCGGACATCGCGTAACCCGGGCTCGGACTCGATACCGGTACCGGTACCGGTCTCCGCTCGGGGCTCGGACTCGGGGATGGGGGCTCGGACTCGATACCGGTACCGGTCTCCGCTCGGGTAGCGGCGCCGGCGCGCCGGGTGCGTGTGACGACGAGCCCGGAGATCTCGCGGCCACGGGTTCGGGTGGCCGCCCGACGACGCTTTGCGGGGGCGGCCCGACCGCGGCCCTCCGAACAAGCGGGAGGGGGCCCGTACCGCGGGTCGTGGTACGGGCCCCCTCCCGTCGGTCGGCGGAGGCGTCGGCGGAGGCGTCGTCAGTGAGCCGGCTCCGGTCCGGGGCCGCCCGGGGACTTGGCCGGGTTCGCGCCCGCGGCCGCGGCCTCCTCGCTGTAGATGTCCGGCTCCAGATAGATGATGCGCGCGATCGGGACCGCGGTGCGGATGCGGTCCTCGGCGGCGTTGATCGCCGCTGCGACCTGTTCCGCCGTGTTGTCGTGACGGACCGCGATCTTGGCCGCCACCAGCAGCTCCTCGGGGCCGATGTGCAGCGTGCGCATGTGGATGATGCCGGTCACCGTGTCGCCGTCGACCGTCGCCGCCTTGATCTTCTCGACGTCCTCGATACCGGCCGCCTCACCGAGCAGCAGGGACTTCGTCTCGGCCGCGAGCACCAGTGCGATCAGGATGAGGAGGACACCGATGCAGAGGGTGCCGATGCCGTCCCACACGCCGTTGCCGGTGATCAGGGCGAGGCCCACACCGAACAGGGCCAGGACCAGACCGACGAGCGCGCCGAGGTCCTCGAGGAGGACTACCGGGAGCTCCGGGGCCTTGGCGTGGCGGACGAACTCCTTCCAGGAGCGCTTGCCCCGCAGGGGGTTGGACTCCTTGATGGCCGTCCGGAACGAGAAGGTCTCCGCGATGATCGCGAAGACGAGCACGCCGATCGGCCAGTACCAGTCCTCGATGGCGTGCGGGTGCGCGATCTTCTCGTAGCCCTCGTAGATCGCGAACATGCCGCCGACCGAGAAGAGCACGATCGAGACGAGGAAGGCGTAGATGTAGCGTTCGCGACCATAGCCGAAGGGGTGCTCCGGGGTGGCCGCGCGCTTGGCCTTCTTGCCGCCGAGGAGCAGCAGGCCCTGGTTGCCGGAGTCGGCGACCGAGTGGACGCTCTCCGCCAGCATCGACGAGGAGCCGCTGAAGAGGAACGCCACGAACTTGGCTACTGCGATCGCGAGGTTCGCGGCAAGGGCCGCGACGATCGCCTTGGTTCCGCCTGACGCGCTCATGGGTGCGTGGTGTCCCTTCGTTCCTGGGTTCCTGGGTCCCCGGGTTTCCGGGGTGGAGTTCCCGCGTTACGGCGGCACATTGTTGCAGCAGCCCCGGGGGACGCCGACTCAGACCGCCACGGTGGCCCGGAAGACCGTTCCCGTACCGGACAGTTCGACCTTTTCGCCCGCGGGAACGAACACCGACTCCCCTGCGGCGAGGAAGAGTTCCCCGGCTTTCGGCCGGCCGGCGGTCGCCAGCAGGATCTGCGGGGTGGGCAGTGTGAGGTCCACGGAAGCCGCGCCCTCCGGCCGTACGAAGCGGGAGAGCCGGAACTCGTCGATCGGGGTGTCGTACAACTCCTCGCCGGAGGGCGATGCCTCGGGCCTCAGGACGCCGGGGTCGCCCGCCTCGAAGCGCACGACGCGCAGCAGTTCGGGAACGTCGACGTGCTTCGGGGTCAGCCCGCAGCGCAGCACGTTGTCGGAGTTCGCCATGATCTCCACGGCGAGTCCGCCGAGGTAGGCGTGCGGGACACCGGCTCCGAGGAACAGCGCCTCTCCGGGCTGCAGCCGCACGTGGTTGAGGAGCATGGCCGCGATGACGCCCGGGTCGCCTGGGAAATGGTGCGCGATGGCGGCGAAGGGGGCATACGGCCCGCCGAGGCGTTCCGCCGCCGGCGCGGCCTCGGCGACGGTGTGGACCATCTCCTCCGGGTCGGCGGAGAGGACCGCGGTCAGGACCTCGCGCAGCGCGGCTTCCTCGGGGTGGGCGTGGAGGAGGTCCACGTACGGCTTCAGGGAGTCCACGTCGAGACCGGCGATGAAGTCGGCCGCCTCGACGGGCGGACGGAAGCCGCACAGGCCGTCGAACGGGGTGAGCGCGCAGACCAGCTCGGGCTTGTGGCTGTCGTCCTTGTAGTTGCGGTGGGGGGCGTCGAGGGGGATGCCGGCCCTCTCCTCCGCGGCGAAACCCTCCTGCGCCTGCGCGCGGTCCGGGTGCACCTGCAGGGACAGGGGCGCGCCTGCGGCGAGCAGCTTGAGCAGGAAGGGGAGCCGGGGGCCGAAGGCGTCGAGCGCGGGGCGGCCGAGCTCGCGCAACGGGTCGGCGCCGATGATGTCGTGCAGTGAGCCGCGGCCCGTCCGCGACGGGGCACCGGGGTGGGCGCCCATCCACATCTCCGCCTGTGGCTCGCCGGTCGGGGCGATGCCGAGGAGTTCCGGGATGAGCGTGGTGGATCCCCAGGCGTAGGGGCGCACGGTGTTGGAGAGGCGATCCATGAGGGGTGATCCTCGACTCGGTACGTGGCGGATGCGTGGCTGGTGCGTGTCTGCAGTGTGACCGGTGCGGTGTGCGTATGTGCGACCGGTGCGGTGTGCGTCAGCGTGACCGGTCGGTGCGCGTCCGGCCGGTCCTGGCGGTTTCGGCTCCGGGGTAGGGCCGCCGGGTCCGGGGACGGCCCTTGTCGGAGCGTCGGGTCCCGGGGGAAGCCGGCGGAAGGCCGGGTGCCGGGCCACCGGTCCGCGGGGCGCGTCGCCGGGTTCGCGGGGCCGGTCGATCCGGTAGCGGCACCGCCGGGCCGGCTGCGAGGTCAGGCGTGGCCGTTGCTCGCGAGGGCCAGATACCCGGCGGCGAAGTCCGTCACGGCGAGCAGCTCCGCGAGGGTCTCCAGCGCGCTGCCTTCCTCCGGCTCGAGTTCGCTGATGGCGGTGTCGTGGCTGAGCGCGAGCTCGCGCGCGGCCGGGGCCGCCGTGAAGCCGTTGTCCAGACTGTCCCGCAGGAGCAGGACCCGTGCCCTGACGGCCTGCGGCTCCTCGACGCGGTCGCGGAAGAAGTCGTCCGGGTCCGCACCGGCCGCGAAGTCGCCCGCGAGGAGCATGCCGTGGGCCGGTAGCGCCTCGGGCAGCTCGGCGGCGATGGCGGGCCGGCCGGCGAGCTCGGCCAGTACGGCGGCGAACCGGCGGCCGACGGGCCCCGCCGCGCCCTCCGTCCAGATCAGCGGGAGGGTGTCCGCGAGCTCGGCCGCGAGGGTCTTGGCGGGGTTGCTGTACGTGGCGATCGCGGGTCCGCAGCGTTCGGCGATGCGGTCGAGGCGGTCGGCCACGCTCTGCATCACCTCGGGGTCGGCGGAGATCAGGCCGACTCGGTCGAGGAGCGCGAGGAGCGGGGTGAACAGGGCCCAGAAGGCGCCGGGGCTCGCCGCGCTCCGGGTCTCCTCGTACAGCTCGTACGGCGCCGTCGCCATCGGCACGACGAGGCCGTGGACACCGTCTACGGCCTCGGACAGCGGCGAGCGCTGCGGGGCGACGGCGACGACGGTGCAGCCGCGCCGGTACGCCTGCTCGGCGAGCAGGGCGAGTCCCGGCTCGCTGCCGTCGGTCGTGGCGATGAGCAGCAGGTCGACGGAGCCTGCCCAGCCCGGGAGCCCCCAGCGCAGGGCGCCGGCCGCCGGGGCGACGCCGGTGGGGTGGAGGCGGGTGACCGGCGCGGTGGGTCCGGCCAGCTCGGCGAGGAGGTCGGCGACGCCCGTCGCCGCGGTACCGGCGCCGGCGATCAGGACGGCCCGCGGGCGGCCCTCCGGGGTCAGCTCGGCGATGCCCGCCTCGGCGGCGTGCCGGGCGGCGGTACGTACACGCGCCCCCGCCTCCGCGGCGCCGCGGAGCAGACCGCGGCGGTCGGCGCGGGCGAGGGCTTCCGGGGCGTCGAGGAGTGACTCGTCGAGCATGGGGGTGTGCCTCCGATTCGCCGAACAGCCGGACAGGTGGGGGGCTTGACGCCTACGCGGGGCGGCGGGCCTCGTCCACGAGGAGTACGGGGATGCCGTCCCGGACGGGGTACGCCAGGCCGCAGTCCTTGCCGGTGCAGATCAGCTCGGGGGTTTCGGCGGCCGTCGCGTCGTCGAGCGGAGCGTGGCAGGCCGGACAGGCGAGGATCTCCAGAAGGCCGGCTTCGAGCGGCATGTGGATCGTCCTTTCGAACATGCGGATTGGGCCACGTCAGCCTACCGCCGGGGGGCGGCGGGCGCGGCTCGGCGTGCGGGGGCGGCGGGCGGGGCGGAGGCACGCCCACCACGCGCGGTGCGGCCGCGGCTGCGACGCGCTCGGCGGTCCGCTGCGGTGGGCCGGGGCGGCGGGCCGGCGGAGGACGGCCGGGTCCGCCGGTCGGCGGAGACCGACCGGGACGACCGGCCCACCGAGACCCACCAGGTGCTCCCCTCCTCCGGTCCGCCGGTCCGCCGGTCGCCGGTCCGCCGAGTGCGACCGGGCCGGCGGGACGAGGAGGGGCGTTGGAGCGGTCGCGGGCCGTGCCTCCGCGGTGCGGGAGGCGGCGCGGACGGATGTGTGGTCCACCGGCCGACGACCTGCGCGCCCACGCCCACCCCCGGCTCCCGCCCGCCGCGGGCCCCAGGTTCTCCGGACCGGCCTCAGCCGTTCCGCACCAACGCCAGGACCTCGTCCCGCAGGGCCGACATCGTGGCCTCGTCACGGGCCTCGACGTTGAGGCGGAGCAGGGGCTCGGTGTTGGAGGGGCGGAGGTTGAACCACCAGTCGGCGGTGGAGACCGTGAGCCCGTCGAGGGTGTCGAACGTGACGCCCTCGCGCGACGCGAAGGCGTCGCGGACGGCGGCCGTGCGGCCCGCCTGGTCCTCGACCGTGGAGTTGATCTCGCCGGAGGCGGCGTAGCGGTCGTAGCGGCCCACCAGGTCGGACAGCGGACCGTCGTGGGTCCCGAGGGCCGCCAGGACATGCAGGGCGGCGAGCATGCCGGTGTCGGCGTTCCAGAAGTCGCGGAAGTAGTAGTGCGCGGAGTGCTCGCCGCCGAAGATCGCGCCGCTGCGGGCCATCTCCTCCTTGATGAAGGAGTGCCCGACGCGTGTGCGGACCGGTGTGCCGCCCTGTTCGCGCACGACCTCCGGCACGGACCACGAGGTGATCAGGTTGTGGATGACGACGCCGCCGCCGTGCCTGGCCAGCTCCCGGGCCGCGACCAGGGCCGTGATCGCCGACGGGGAGACCCCTTCGCCGCGCTCGTCGACGACGAAGCAGCGGTCGGCGTCGCCGTCGAAGGCGAGGCCGATGTCCGCGCCCTCCGCGCGCACCCGCTGCTGGAGGTCCACGAGGTTCTTGGGGTCGAGGGGGTTGGCCTCGTGGTTCGGGAACGTCCCGTCCAGTTCGAAGTACATCGGGACGAGCTCGACCGGCAGGGACGCGAAGACCTTCGGAACGGTGTGGCCGCCCATACCGTTGCCCGCGTCCACGACCACCTTCAGCGGGCGGATCGTCGCAAGGTCCACGAGGGAGAGCAGGTGGGAGGCGTAGTCGTCCAGGGTGTCGCGCTCGGAGACCGTTCCCGGGGCGGCCGCGGGGGCGGGGGCGCCGGACGCGCGCCAGGACTCGACGAGCTCTCGGATCTCCGTCAGGCCCGTGTCCTGACCCACCGGGGTCGCGCCCGCGCGGCACATCTTGATGCCGTTGTACTGGGCGGGGTTGTGGGACGCCGTGAACATCGCGCCCGGCAGCACGAGCTGACCGGAGGCCGAGTACAACTGGTCCGTCGAGCAGAGACCGATCATGGTGACGTCGGCGCCGCGGGCGGCGGCACCCCGGGCGAAGGCGGCGGAGAGGCCGGGCGACGAGGGCCGCATGTCGTGACCGACGACGACGGCGTCCGCACCGGTGACCTGGACGAAGGCGGACCCGAACAGCTCGGCCAGCGACTCGTCCCACTGGTCCGGCACCACCCCGCGCACGTCGTACGCCTTCACGATCTGTGACAGATCAGCAGCAGAGGATGCAGCCACGGCCCAACCTTCCCGAATTCCCTGTGGTCGCATCAAACTACCCGCCGGAGCGTGAGCAGCCGGGGCCAGGCCCGAAATTCGCGACGGACCGGCGCGGACGCCGGGCCGGACGGGGCGGCCGGGGCCGGACGGGGTGGCCGGGGCCGGACGGGGTGGCCGGGGCCGGTGGCCATCGGACGGGAGACCTGCGGCCGGGGCACCTGCCGCGGGAAGGTCTGCACGCGGGAGACTGCGCCCGGGAGACCTGCGGCGCGGAGACGGAGTCCGGAGAGCGCGGTCGGGGAGCCGGGGACCACCCGGCCGGAGCGTCGGGGCAGCCAGTGGCAGGCGAGCCGGCAACCACGCGGGCCAACCGCGGCATCCGGGCATCCGGGCATCCGAAGGGAGGAAACGCCCTCTTCAGGAGTCGGGCGAACGCAGCACCCGGAGGTGCCCCCGGCGCGCGACCTCCATCGGGTCGGACCTGCGGACTCCCGAGCCCCCGCCCGCCTGGGCAGCACGCTCCTGCGGTCGGGCCGCCTCCCTGACCGCGTTCGCCAGGGCCTCGAGATCGTCGCCACTGGGCCTGGCCGGGCCGGAGGCGTCGGAGAGCCGGACGACCTCCCAGCCGCGCGGCGCGGTGAGCCGTTCGCTGTGCTCGGCGCACAGGTCGTAGCAGTGGGGCTCGGCATAGGTGGCGAGGGGGCCGAGGACCGCGGTCGAATCGGCATAGACGTACGTCAGTGTCGCGACGGCAGGACGGCCGCACGCAGTGCGCGAACAGCGACGTACAGGGCTCACGACGTTGGACGGTACCGCACTCTTGAGCGGGCCGCGACGACTCTCCGCCACGTCACTCCACCGTGTCGCCTTGTGACGTCCTGCGCGGCCGCGTTCCGGCCGACTGGACTGACCTGCGCGGGAGGAACGGCGAGCGATCCGGGACCCCATGAGATCCGGTCACTATTGCATATGAATTGCGTCATTCAAGGCGAGTATGACGATCGGGGATGGGTGTCGAATCGAGCCCAACCTTGGCCTGAATGTTCAACAAGCGACAAGCGGATGCCGCCCACCCAGGGCGCCCCGGGCAGGCGGCGCCAGGGGCGCCAGGGATACGTCCGGCGGGGACCGTCGAAACCTTCACGCCTCCGGGTGGTGCCCCGTCACCCACGAGGGCGATGACCCCCGGTTCGACAGGGGCACGGCCTCGCTGCGGCAGCGCCCGGGAGAGCTACCCTGCGTCAGTGATGGACAGTCCCGTACCGCCCCGCCCCACCGAGCCCAGGCCGCGACGCCGCGACCGTCACGGCCGGGGGATGCGCGGGCCCGTCGCCCCGCCGCAGGTGCCGCTCTCCGTCAGCCGGGCCGAGTCCTTCCGCGATCTCGTCCAGGACTCGGTGGAACGGCTGGAGCGGCGCTGGCCCCAGCTGGCCGAGGTGGATTTCCTGGTGCTGGACGTACCGGGGTCGCTGGACGAGAGCGTGCCGCTGGGCCGCTCGGTGCCGGCGGGGAAGGGCGGTCCGGCGAGGATCGTGGTCTACCGGCGTCCGGTCGAGATCCGCACGAAGAACCGGGACGAGCGGGCGCTGCTGGTGCACGAGGTGGTCGTGGAGCAGGTGGCGGACCTGCTGGGCCTCGCGCCGGAGTCGGTCGACCCTCGCTACGGCCAGGACTAGCCGAGGGCTGTGCAGGCACGGCCGAGGCGGCGGTCGCATCCACTGCCTCGCCCGTTGCGACCCGTGGTGCGCCCGGCGCGCCGCTCTCCTCCCGCCCACTCGGCGCTCGGCTCCCTGCCCCCGTCCCGGTGGGCGGGAGCCGCATCCGACGCCCACCGGGCCCCGGGGAGCCGGGGTCCGTCAGTCGTCGAGGACGGAGAGGTCCTGCTCCGCCGCCGGGACCGCGACCAGACCGCGGTCGTCCGGCAGGGTCTGCACGGTGAACATCTGGATGCCGTCCTGCGGGAGCAGCAGCGTGCGGGCCGCGTGCACCGGCCCGCCGGACTCCGGCTCCACGGTCAACGCGTAGGAGCCCTTCAGCCCCGCCGGGACGGGCGGACTGACCGCCAGGGTCGTACCGCCCTTGACCGTGTACGTCTTGACGGCCCGGGACCCGCCCTCGGTGCCGGCCGAGGCCGTCACCTTGACCCGGGCGGTCGCGCCGGGCGCGGTGAGGGAGAGCACCGAGCCCTTGGCCCGGTTGTCGGCGGCGGTGGCCCGCTCCGCGACCGGCGCGGTCGCCGGGATGTAGGCGATCTCCTGCTTGTCGCCCTTGCCCCGGGTGACCTCCAGGGCCGCCACCACCCGCGTCGCCGGGGCGCCCTCGGCCGGAGCCAGCAGGATCGAGCCCGCCTCACCCTTGGTGACGTCCTTCATGTCGAGCGAGGCCGTCATCCCGGACTTCACCCGCAGGCTCTCCGCGCCGGCGGGGTTGATCGTGCCGGTCGCGCTCGCGAGGCGCACCTTCAGTTCCGCGTCGTCGTCACCGGGCGCGAACGCGACCAGCCGCACGGAGGTCGCGTCCGCCGGGACGCCCGGCAGCACCAGCGTGGCGGCCGGGTCGGCGGACGCCGGCAGCCAGTCGCTGCCGGTCTCGTCCCCGGCGCCCCGCACCGCCGCGCCGACGCGGCCGGTGCGCGTCGTGACGTGCACCGTCACGTCCTCGGCGGGATCGGTCGTCAGGGTGGAGAGCAGGACCGGGACGCTCGCCCCCGCGGGGACCTGGATGCCGTCGCTCAACTGGGACTTGAGGGCGCCGTCCTTGCCGTAGAGCTCGATGTCCACGAGGGCGCCGGAGTCGTCCGGATTGGTGAGGTGTACGTAGTCCTGCCGGTCCTCGGCGAGGTTCGCGCCCGGGAACCAGAGATCCGTGTCGGGGGCGGTGCAGTGGACTCCGAGCACTCCGCGGCCACTGCCGGCGCTGACGGTGGTCGTCTGCTGGGTGGTCCAGCCAGGGGCGAGACCGCCGGTGGCGGTGCCGACGAGCGCGGGGGCCGCGCTGCCGCTCGCCTTGGCACCGACGGGTTTCCCGGGCTGCTCGAGCTTGACGAGGGGCTTGTCGGACGGGGGATTCTTCGCGCTTCCGGCGCTCTCCTCCTCGCCCGCGTCACCCGCCTCGTCCTTCTTCTCCCCGCCGGCCTTGCCCGCGTCGTCGGCCGGGCCCCTCAATGTCGCGACGGAGGGCTTGAGTTCGGCCACTGCGCCCGAGGCTGCGGAGCTGCCGCCGCTGCCGGGCCCCGGAGTGAAGGACGTGTACACCGTCTCGGCGATGTCCGACGTCGCCGGGGCCGGGCAGAGCAGGCTGGAGCGCTCCACCGGCAGCCGGGCCGGAGCCGTCGCCTCGGTCGCCGCCCCGCCGTCGGGCGCGTTGAGCGCGGCGAATCCGGTCACGGCGGCGAGGGACGTCACGGCCGCGAGGAGCGAGAGGGTCGTGCGGTTCACTGGTTGCTGCTCCCGTCGGGACGCTGCTCGTTCTCGTGGCCGTAAGGGCCGTACGGACCCGCTTCCGGGCCGGGGTCCGTCCCGTACCCGCCGTACTGCTGCGAGTCGTGCTGCAGCGGGTCGTACTGCTGGGGGTCGTACTGGTGGGGGGCCTGGCCGCCGTACCGGGGGTCGTACTGCTGCGGCTCGTACGGCCCCGGCGGGTACTGCCCGGGCTCGTACTGCTGTCCCTGGGGGGCGTCGTACTGCTGGGCCTCCGGGTACGCGTACTGCTGCCCGGCGGCGTCCTGGTACTGGCCCGGGTACGGGTCGGCGTACCCGCCGTTCCCGTACGAGCCGTAGCCGGTGGCGGCGGGGGTGCCCTCGTCCGCGTAGACCGGCTCGTCCCACTCGGCGCCGTACCGCGGCTGCCGGGGCACGGCCGCGTACGGCTCCGGGGCTCCGGCCTCCGGCTGCGGGCCCGCCGCGGAATCCGGCTCCTCCTCGGCGGCGGCCACCTCGGCCTGCGCCGCGCGGAGCCTGCGGGCCCGGCGGCCCTCGCCCTCGACGGGCTGGGCCGGGATCTCGGCCTCCTCCTCGGGCAGGTCGTCGTCGATCTCGCGGCGCCGGCCGGGCAGCGCCAGCACGACCAGGACGAGGGCGAGCGCACCCTGTGTCCAGATCCAGGCGGTGTGGGTGAGCGGGGTCGCATAGGTGAGGTCGACCCGCCCGCCCTCGGCGGGCAGTTCGAAGCCCTGGGCCCAGCCGTCCACGGTGGTGCTATCCAGCGGACGGCCGTCGAGGGTGGCCTGCCAGCCGTCGTCGGCGCGGTCCGCGATGCGCAGCACCCGGCCGCCCGGGCCCTTGGGGACGTCCGTGTGGACCTCGACAGGTCCGGAGGCCACCGGCAGCGGCTCGGCCCCGCCGCTGACGATGACCGCGCGGGCGATCTGGCTGTCCACCCGCCACAGCGCGCTGCCGTCGAGCTGACTGAGCCGGGAGAGGCCGGGGGTGGCGTCGAGGACGCGGCTCATCTGGCGCGGCGCGCCGTCGCGGACCAGGACGTACCGGATGGCGAAGCCGCTGAGCTGACTGGTCTGGTCGGCGCCGGAGCCGGCGACGAGGTTGGCGACGACCTTGTCGAGGCGGGGGTCGCTGCCGGCGGCCTCGCTGAGCTCGGCGTCGCCGAGGCGCCCGCCGGAGCCGCGGACCAGCGTGTACGACACCTTCGCCGGCGACGAGCCGCCGAGGACGAGCGTGCGGGGCTGGTCGCGGGTGCCGCTCTCCTCGGCGACGAAGGCGGGGACCTGCACCGGGTCGCGGCGCTCCAGGGGGCCCGCGGCGCCGCTGATCATCCAGTTGACCGCGGCGAACAGCGGGGCGGCCGCGGCGGCGAGGGCGACGAGCGCGGCCACGGGCTGACGCCAGCCGAAGCTCTGGGCGGCGACGCGCTCGCGGGCGCCCTCCGCGCCGACGACCGCGGCGGCGATCAGGGCGATGCCGTAGACGAGGGTGGCGGGGCCGGCCCAGCCCGAGCCGTTGGCCAGGGCCGCGAAGACCAGCGCGGCGACCGCGACGGCCCAGGCGGTGCGGATCGCCGACTGCCGCTCGGTGCGCAGCAGCGCGGCGAGGGCGGCGAGCACCACGCCGATGAGGAGCAGCCCGCCGACCGTTTTGGGACCGCCGGGGCTGATGCCGAGCAGGTCGAGCGGGGAGGCCGCGCCGGTGCCGAACTCCAGTCCCGCCTCTCGCAGGAAGCGGGACGGGTCGGTCAACAGCGAGAACGACCAGGGAGCGAGCACCAGCAGCGGGGTACCGGACACGACGAGGAAGCGCAGCCCGTAGGCGGTGATGTCACCGCGGCGCAGCACGAGGGCGGCCAGGCCGAGGACGACGGCGAGCGGCCAGACGACCGGGGTGAAGGCCGTCGCGAACGTCAGCAGCAGCGCGTACGCCCAGGTGGCCCGCCAACTGCCGCGCGCACCGTCGGTGCGGGCCAGTCCGTGGGCAGCGACCGCGGCCCGGGCGATCAGCGGGAGCACGACGGCGAGGACGGCGGTGCCGAGCCGCCCGGTGGCGAGTGCGCCGGTGGCGGCGGGCAGGAACGCGTACGCGACGCTCGCCCAGGCCCTCAGCAGCCGGGACTCGATCAGCGGACGGGAGGCGAAGTACGCCGTGACGCCCGCCAGTGGAACCGAGCAGACGAGCAGCAGGGTGAGCGCGAAGCCGGTGGAGCCGAGGAAGAGGCCGGAGAGGACGCTCAGGATCGCGAGGTACGGCGGTGCCGTCTGGGTCCCGCCGGTGCCGAGCGGGTGCCAGGCGTCGGCGTAGCGGCCCCACAGTTCGGACAGTTCGCCGGGCGCGGGCAGCAGGGCACCGCCCGCGAGCGCGCCGCCGCCGAGAAGGCCGCGGCAGGCCACGAGGGAGACGACCAGCAGCACCGCGAAGAGGACCGGTCCCGGCTTGCGGGCCACCTTCTTGAGCCGGGCGAACTGCTCGACCTCCAGGAAGTCGGCCTCGTCTCCGCCCGGACCGGACTCGACGGCTCCGTGCCGTGAGCCCCCGGAATCGGAGTCGCGGCCGCTGCCGAGGCTGCCTGCGACCTGTTCGAGGGTGGCGCGGACGGTGGCCCCTGGTGGCGGGAAGAGCGGTCGCAGTTCGCCCGGGTCGACGAGGGGCTTGCCGCGCCTGCGGCGGGCGGCGAGGATCCGCTCGGGACGCAGCAGGGTGCCGAGGAGGCCCATGACCTCGTCGACCGCCTGGCCCGGCACCTTGCCCACGAGATAGGCGAGGGTGCGCAGCAGGGTGCCGAGGACGAGGCGGAGCAGGACGAAGGGGAGCGCCCTGCCACGGGCGTTGACGAGCAGGGTGTAGACGGCGCCCGCCTTGTCGACGCGGTGCGGGCTGGCGACGGAGCGGCCCGCGCAGTCGACGGTGCGGCGCTCGCGGGCGGCGGCCTCGGCGTGCCGCAGCACGGCTCCGGGGGCGACGGACACGCTGTGGCCCGCGGCGTGGGCGCGCCAGCAGAAGTCCACGTCGTCGCGCATCAGGGGCAGCCGCCGGTCGAAGCCGCCGAGTTCCTCCCAGACGTCGCGGCGCACGAGCATGCCCGCGGAGGAGACGGAGAGCACGGAGCGGACCTGGTCGTGCTGGCCCTGGTCCTGCTCCCGGCGGTCGAGCCCGGTCCAGCGGCGGCCGCTGTTGGCGATGGAGACGCCGGCCTCGAGGAGCTGCTTGCGGTCGTACCAGCCGCGCAGCTTGGGGCCGATGACCGCCGCGTGTTCGTCGGAGTCGGCGACGCGGAGGAGTTCGGCGAGGGCGTCGGGGGCGGGTGCGCAGTCGTCGTGCAGCAGCCAGAGCCACTGGACCGGTTCGCCGTGCGGCAGCTCCGGCATGTCGTACGCCTCGTCGCGCCAGGTCCTGGTCACCGGGTCCCAGCCGCTGGGCCGCTTCAGATAGGGCAGGTCGTCCGGGGTGAGCACCGGCGCGGTGCGGGCCGCCTCGTCGACGGCGGTGCCGAACCCGGTGCGGCGGGCGAGGTGCAGGACCCGGTCGGCGCCCAGCGCCTCGGTGACCAGCCGTGCCGAGTCGTCGGCGCTGCCGGTGTCGGCGGCGACGACGTTCTGTACGGGGCGCTCCTGACCGAGCAGCCCGGCGAGCGCGTCGGGCAGCCACCGGGCACCGTCGTGGGAGACGAGTACGGCGGTGACGACGTGCCGCGGAAACTCGGGCGGGGTGGCGGGAACGAGCCCCGCCGAGGTGGCGGGGACAAACTCCGCAGGGGTGGCGGACATTGAGGTACGGGCCCTCCGGCCGGTTCGCCTCCGTGAGGGGGCGCTGGAGCGTCTGGGACGGGGCCCCACACTAACGTTCCGGGGGAGCGCCGTGGCGCGGGCTGTCCGGACGGGTGCGCGGCGGCGGGGGCGGGCCTCCCGGGCGGCTCGTCGAACGCCGGTCCGGGACGGCGGGCGGGCACCGGATCGCGACCGGAGCGGAGAGGCCGGCGGGCGGCCGGCGCGTCGCGCCCGGGGCGGAGGTACCGGCGGGCGCACGGGAAGACCCCTGGAAACCGCCCGGAGCCGGTGCGGGCCATCCCGTGTGCGATGCGCGGACACGTCCTGCGCGGTGTGCCGACGCCGGGGTGCGCGGATACGCAGTGGTCGGATGTGGGGTCGGGGGCGGCGGAGGGCCGTGCGCACCGGCGCGGTGCCGCGTGGGCCGTCGGGGGCGGGCGATGGTGGCGGTGGGGGCGGAGGTCACGGGCGTCGCGTCGCGTCGGGAGCTGGTGCCGGCCGGGCGTCGTGCACCGTGACGGGCGCCGGTGGCGGGCGCGGTCGACGACCGGACGGACCGGGCGGCCGGGCGGTGGGTCGGGTGGCGGGTCCGGCCGGTCGGCCGGCGGCCTTCGTTCGGAACGCGGCCTCTCGGACCGTGGCCCTGCTTCAGACCGCGGCCTTCTTCAGCCGGCGGCGCTCGCGCTCGGACAAGCCGCCCCAGATGCCGAACCGCTCGTCGTTGGCGAGGGCGTACTCGAGGCATTCGGAACGGACTTCGCAGGCGAGACAGACCTTCTTGGCCTCGCGGGTGGATCCGCCCTTCTCGGGGAAGAAGGACTCGGGGTCGGTCTGGGCGCACAACGCGCGCTCCTGCCAGCCGAGTTCCTCGTCCGCGTCCTCGACCAGCAGTTGCTGGAACAGCTCGGTCATGTGCGCCCCTCGTCTGTCTTTGCGTCCCCGTGATCCGGCCGTGAGCCGTACCGATTTCGGCCGAACGACACGAGTGAAATTACAAGTGTGTGGATCCGGGCCAGTCAAGCCGAGATCTGCTATTGAGCCCCGTATTCACTCTGCGGAACCAAGCGTATGCGGAAAGTGTTCAAATCACCAAAAACCGTGACACTTGCCACTGGCCTGACCGCACCCTCCCCCTCCCGCGATGCGCACCGGCATTCACCGGCCCACAAGGGAGGACGTCTCACGCTTCGATCTTGTTGCGATCCGGCCGCACAAGCGATCCGGATCACAGTCCGATCACAAGAGCGCAACGGCGTTTGAGAGCACAGTTGCAGCGCCATGTCTCCTGCTCCATCGACGCACAAACCTTTCGCCGACCGGAGTAACCGGATGAGGTGAAACATTGCCGCCAAATCGGTCATTGAGTTGACATTCGGAGCCGGGGTCGTCACCTTGGAGGGCATGCCAGCGACCACAGCGCCCTCCGCGACCCACGCGATCCGTGGGTTCCGCAGCGCTGTCCAGGCGCGCTGTTGCTGTTCCAGCTGTTGATGCCTTAGCGCTCCAGCTCTCCCCCGGTCCGTCCGTTTCCCGGCGGGCCTCGCGACACCCCAGCACTGACCTTCCGTTTCTGCCGAGGAACCACCGCACCCCATGAACAGCGACAGCGACCTCCAGATCGCCGGCGACATCCTCGAGGTTCCGCACCTCCTCCAGCCCGCCAGGGAGCACCCGTCCACCGTGGCCGAGTTCGCCGGACTCGCCCGGTCCATCGCCGAGGACCGCACCCAGTGGGCCCCGCTCGTCCGGTACGACGCCACGACGCGGTGGTACCACCGGCTGCGCACCGGCCCCGGCTACGAGGTCTGGCTGCTGTCCTGGGTTCCGGGACAGGGCAGCGGGCTTCACGACCACGGCCCGTCCTCCGGCGTACTGACCGTCCTGGAGGGCGAGTTGACGGAGCGAACCGCGCGGGCAGATCGCTCCCTGGCCGCCGGCGCACAGCGTGTCTTCGCCCCCGGATATGTGCACGAGGTGGTCAACGACTCGCTCGAACCGGCCGTGAGCCTGCACGTCTACTTCCCGGGACTGACCGAGATGCCGATGCACACGGCCCACTGCTCGCCGGCCGCCCGGCAGGGCGCCGTGGTCGCCTGACGGCGGGTCCCCCGTACCCCCGGCGACGCACCCGCACCCGCGGCCCGTGTCCGGCCCCTCGGCCGCGGACCGCGACTCATCCCGGGTCCCGGCGCCTGACACACTCTGAGCATGCGCATTGTGGTTCTGGCCGGTGGCATCGGCGGTGCTCGTTTTCTGCGTGGCCTCAAGGCGGCCGCCCCCGAAGCCGACATCACGGTCATCGGCAACACCGGTGACGACATCCATCTGTTCGGGCTGAAGGTCTGCCCGGACCTCGACACGGTGATGTACACGCTCGGCGGCGGCATCAACGAGGAGCAGGGCTGGGGACGTTCCGAGGAGACCTTCCAGGTCAAGAGCGAGCTCGCGGCGTACGGAGTGGGGCCCGATTGGTTCGGGCTCGGTGACCGCGACTTCGCCACGCACATCGTCCGGACCCAGATGCTCGGTGCGGGCTATCCGCTGAGCGCCGTCACCGAGGCGCTGTGCACGCGGTGGCAGCCCGGGGTGCGGCTGCTGCCGATGTCCGACGACCGGGTCGAGACCCATGTCGCCGTCGACATCGACGGCGAACGCCGGGCCGTCCACTTCCAGGAGTACTGGGTCAGGCTGCGGGCGTCCGTCGACGCGCAGGCCGTCGTCCCCGTCGGCGCCGAGCAGGCCAAGCCCGCACCCGGGGTGCTGGAGGCGATCGCCGAGGCGGACGCCATCCTCTTCCCGCCGTCGAACCCCGTCGTGAGCGTGGGGACGATCCTGGCGGTGCCGGGCATCCGTGAGGCGATCGCCGACGCGGGCGTTCCGGTCGTGGGGCTCTCCCCCATCGTCGGCGACGCCCCCGTGCGCGGCATGGCCGACAAGGTGCTGGCCGCGGTCGGCGTCGAATCGACGGCCGCCGCCGTGGCCCGGCACTACGGGTCGGGCCTGCTGGACGGCTGGCTCGTGGACACGGTGGACGCGGGCGCGGTGGCCGAGGTCGAGGAGGCCGGGATCCGCTGCCGGGCGGTGCCGCTGATGATGACCGACCTCGACGCCACGGCCGCGATGGCGCGTGAGGCGCTGGCGCTCGCCGAGGAGGTCCGCGGATGACCGCACCGTCCTACCGGGTGTGGGCGCTGCGTGGACTGCCCGAGGTACGGCCCGGAGACGACCTCGCGAAGCTGATCGCGGCCGGTGAGCCCGGGCTGGTGGACGGCGACGTCCTGCTCGTCACCTCGAAGATCGTGAGCAAGGCGGAGGGCCGGATCGTCGAGGCCGGTGACCGCGAGGCGGCCATCGACGCGGAGACGGTACGGGTGGTGGCCCGCCGCGGTGCCCTGCGCATCGTCGAGAACCGGCAGGGGCTGGTGATGGCCGCGGCCGGGGTGGACGCGTCCAACACTCCTGCCGGCACCGTGCTGTTGCTGCCCGAGGACCCGGACGCCTCGGCCGCGCGCATCCGGGAAGGGCTGCGGGACGCCCTCGGCGTCGAGGTGGGCGTGGTGATCACGGACACCTTCGGCCGCCCGTGGCGGGCGGGGCTCACCGACGTCGCCGTCGGCGCGGCGGGCGTACGGGTCCTGGACGACCTGCGCGGCGGCACCGACGCGCACGGCAACCGGCTCGACGTGACGGTCGTCGCCACCGCCGACGAACTCGCCGCGGCCGGCGATCTGGTCAAGGGCAAGGCGGCGGGGCTGCCGGTGGCGGTGGTCCGAGGGCTGGACCACGTCGTCGCGGACGGGACCGACGGCGCCCGCGCGCTGGTGCGCCCCGCGGCGGACGACATGTTCCGGCTCGGCACCTCCGAGGCGGTACGGCAGGCGGTGACCCAACGCCGAACGGTGCGCGCCTTCACCGACGAGCCCGTGGACCCCGGCGCCGTCCGCCGCGCGGTCGCGGCCGCCGTGACCGCGCCGGCCCCGCACCACACGACGCCCTGGCGCTTCGTGCTCCTCGAGTCGGAGTCCTCACGGCAGCGCCTCCTCGACGCGATGCGCGACGCCTGGATCGCGGACCTGCGCCGCGACGGCACGTCCGAGGAGTCGATCGCGAAGCGCCTGCGGCGCGGCGACGTCCTGCGCAACGCGCCGTACCTGGCGGTGCCGTGCATGGTCGCGGACGGCTCGCACCACTACGGCGACGAGCGCCGCGACGCCGCGGAGCGCGAGATGTTCGTCGTCGCGACGGGCGCGGGCGTCCAGAACTTCCTGGTGGCGCTCGCCGGCGAGCGGCTCGGGTCGGCGTGGGTGTCGTCCACGATGTTCTGCCGCGATGTCGTCCGGGAGGTCCTGGATCTGCCGTCCGGCTGGGACCCGATGGGCGCGGTCGCGATCGGGCACGCGGCACGGGCGCCGAGGGAGCGGCCGGCGCGGGACGCGGGGGCGTTCGTCGAGGTGCGGTAAGCGCGGGATCAGCGGGTGACGGAGCGCGACCGCCGCGGCGCACCTCTCCCCGGGGCGCTGTCGGTGCCCCGGGGCCCGCGGTTCCCCCGGCGCGGGGGCGGTGGACTCGGCACGCGCGCAGGCCACCCGTTCCTCCCCCAGCGCCCTCGAGGAGCGAACGGGCCTCCGGTCACAGTCGGCCGATGTCCCAGCGCGGCATCTTCGGCGTGCGGCGGGGCGGGGTCCGGCCGCCGAGGAGGATGAAGCGGGCGGCGCGGTGGCGCTGGCCCGCGTAGGGGGTGAGAAGTTCGAGCATCGCCGCGTCGTCGGCGTCGCGGTCTCCCGCGAGGGCGTAGCCGACGATGCGCGGCAGGTGGAGGTCCCCGACGGTGATCGCGTCCGGAGCGCCGTTGCTGCGCTGGACGGTCTCGGCGGAGGTCCAGGGGCCGATGCCGGGGATCAGTTCCAGGCGTGCCATGGCCGCCTCGGGCTCCATCGCCGCGGCCTCCTCCAGCCGGCGCGCGACGCGAACCGCGCGCAGGATCGTGGACGCGCGCTTGTCGTCGACGCCCGCGCGGTGCCACTCCCAGGAGGGGATCATCGCCCAGGTGCGGGCGTCCGGCATGACGTGCATCCGGTCGGAGCACGGGCCGGGGGCGGGGTCGCCGTACTTGCGCACGAGGAGGCGCCAGGCGCGGTACGCCTCGTCCGTGGTGACCTTCTGCTCCAGGATCGACGGCACCAGGCTCTCCAGGACCAGTCCCGTGCGGGTGAGGCGCAGTCCGGGGCGGCGGCGGTGGCTGGCCGCGACGAGGCGATGGCGCGGCTCGAACACGTCCGGGTCGTCCAGGTCCCCCAGCATCGCGGGCAGTTGGCCGAGGAGCCACTCGGCTCCGGGACCCCACGCCTCGGCGTGCACCGCCGTGCCCTTCGCCGCCACGCGCAGCGTGCCCGGTCCTGCGGGGGTCCGGGCGGCACGCCACACGGATCCGTCGGGGGTCGTACGGAACGTCGGGTCGGCCGGGCCGCGCCGCAGCGGTCCCAGCACCAGCCCGAGGTCCAGTGGGCCCGGCGGGAGGTACGTCCGTTCCCGGCCCCCGGCCGTCGCCGCCCGGGGTCTGGGCGCGGGTACGGCGACCTCGCCGCCGCGCACCGTGGTGCGGGTGACGGCGGGCCGGGGGGTGAAGCGTCCTGCCACGGAGAGGTGTCCTGGGTGCGGGGGTGTGCCGAGGTCGTGCCCCGAGCCTAGGCGGTCGGGGTGTGGCTTCGCAGCGGTACCCCGAGACCGCCCGTGGGACTGCCGTCCGGCCCCGGACGGCAGTCAGCCTCCGGATCCTCCTGGTCGATGCCCGAACTGCCGGGTCGGCGCCGGGCCAGGGTTCGCCACGGACTCCCGGGTCGACGCCGCCCTCCCTGGGCGGCACCGGACCGCCGGTCGGCACCGGGCCGCCGGTCCGGGATGGGCGACGGTCCGGCACCGACCGCCGGTCCGGGAGCCACCGACCGGCACAGGACCGCCGGTGACACCCCCGGGCCGCCGGCGTGGCTCGTCGGGCCCGGCAGCGGCTACTGGTCCGGGGAGAAGCGGATCGCGCCCGCCGGGATCGCGGCGTCGCACCAGACCCGGACGCCGTCGCGCAGTTCGTTGTCGGATCCGACGACCGCGCCGTCGCCGACGACGGCGTCCGTGAGGACCGCGCGGGCGCCCACGCGCGCGCCCGCGCCGACGAGCGAGTCGGTGACCACCGCGCCCGCCTCGACCACCGCGCCGTCCAGGAGGGTGCTGCCGCTGATCCTGGCGCCCTCGCCGACGGTGGCGCCCTCCCCGACGACGGTTCCTCCGGTCAGCTTGGCGTCGGCGGCGACCGTCGCGGTCGGCAGCACGAGGCGGTCCCCGCAGCGGCCCGGCACCGCCGGTGAGGGGGCCCGGCCGAGGACGAGGTCGGCGGAGCCGCGGACGAACGCCTGCGGGGTGCCGAGGTCCAGCCAGTAGGTGGAGTCGACCATGCCCTGGAGGTGGGCCCCGGAGCTCAGCAGCTCGGGGAAGGTCTCGCGCTCGACGGACACCGGCCGGCCCGCCGGGATGCCGTCGATGACGGAGCGCCGGAAGACGTAGGCGCCGGCGTTGATCTGGTCGGTGACGATCTCCTCCGGGGTCTGCGGCTTCTCCAGGAACGCCGTGACCCTGCCGGTGGCGTCCGTGGGTACCAGGCCGAAGGCGCGAGGGTCCTCGACCCGGGTCAGATGCAGCGACACATCGGCTCCCGAGGACCGGTGGGTGTCGACGAGGGCCCGGATGTCCAGCCCCGTGAGGATGTCCCCGTTGAAGATGAGCACCGGGTCGTCGGGGCCCGACGCCAGCCGGGAGGCGACGTTCCGGATCGCCCCGCCCGTGCCCAGTGGTTCCACCTCGGTGACGTACTCCAGATGCAGGCCGAGCGACGAGCCGTCCCCGAAGTACGGTTCGAAGACCTCCGCCAGATAGGACGTCGCCAGCACGATGTGCTCGACGCCCGCGGCTCGCGCCCGCGCCAGCTGGTGCGTCAGGAACGGCACCCCCGCCGCCGGGACCATGGGCTTCGGCGTGTTCACGGTGAGCGGGCGGAGTCGTGTGCCTTTGCCGCCGACCAGGAGGATCGCTTCTTGGGCCTGGGTCAATGCCTTCTCTGCTTCCTTCTGGGGCCGGGCGATTCGCGCGTATGACCGGCCAGTGTATGCAGCCTGTGAGTACGTACGTATGCGGCACCGCCGGACCAATCGGTCCGGCGGATGCGCTGGATGACGGCGGGTGGGCGCTCAGCGGCCCTGGAGTCTGGCCGCGACCGCGCGGGCCGTTCCGAGCTGGCCGTAGAGGCGGGCGCCCGGGCAGTCGGTGGCGAATCCGTCCCGGTGCCCGGAGATGACGTGGAGCCTGGCCTTCGTACCCTTCGCGTATCTGTTGCCGCCACCCGACGTCAGGTATGTCGTGGCCTTCGGGTTGGCCCCGAAGAGCCCGAGCTTCCATGCGGTGAGTTTGGCGATGGCGTCCACCGCGGCCTTGGGCGGAGTGGTCGAACTGTATGTTCCGAGCACGGCGATGCCCATGCTGTTCGTGTTAAAACCGCGTGTATGTGCGCCGAGGACCGGTTTGGCCACGCCGCCCGCCCTGCCTTCGTAGATGTTTCCGCACTTGTCGACGGCGAAGTTGTAGCCGATGTCGCGCCAGCCGCTGCTCTCCACGTGGTAGCGGTAGATACTGCGGAGGACGGAGCCGGACTGCTGGCAGGTGAACCGGTTTCCCGTGGCGGTGTGGTGGACGAAGGCGGCCTGGACCGTCTTCGTGTAGACGAACTGCTTCTCGCGCAGGGCCTCGTCGGCGCCCCAGCCCTTG
Source organism: Streptomyces sp. NPDC049887 (assembly GCF_040656535.1). Taxonomy (NCBI): domain Bacteria; kingdom Bacillati; phylum Actinomycetota; class Actinomycetes; order Kitasatosporales; family Streptomycetaceae; genus Streptomyces; species Streptomyces sp. NPDC049887. The sequence continues at coordinate 28,888 of NZ_JBFAMM010000001.1, forward strand.
CGCGTGACGATGCCGGGCCGGGGTCCGATGTACGGCTTGGCGACCCCGTACGCCGCGGCCTCCGCCTCCGTCTCCGCCTTGCTCAGCGGGAGGATGGCGTCGGAGCCGAGTGGCGCGAGGTCCGCGTTGACGGCCGAGGCCGCCGCCGATTCGGGTGTGAGCGACGCGGCGAGGGCGGGATCGCCCGTGGCTCCCGGCAGTTCCTCGTACACGCCTTCGCCGGGCACGGGGATCTCCGGCCTCTCCGGGAGGGGGGCGAGCGGCGCCGGGTTCTCCTGGCTGCCGGGCGGCGGGTTGTCCGGACTCCCGGGCTGCGGGTTCTCCGGGCCGCCCGGCTGCGCGTTCCCCGGTTCCTCGCCCGGGTCGACGAGTTCCAGCCGCAGGCCGCCGGGCAGGGGCGGCGTGGCGGAGCGGATCGCACCCCGGGTGGGCTCGGGCCGGACCCTGACCGCCACCGCGTCCGAGTCGCCGACCCACAGGGGGGCGGTCGCCCCGCGCACCGTGCCCTCCGCCCGCTCCTCGGAGCCGGGGTCCGGGGCGTGCTCGAAGTCGTGGGTCTCCACGTCCTGCCATGGGGACCACGTGCCCGAGCCGGTGGCGCGGGTGCGGACCTGGACCGAGCCGTGCAGTTCGCTGTCCGGGTCCTCCCACACGACACCGACGAGGGAGAACGGCCGGGTCTCGCGCTGCGGCAGACCTTGGGCGACCGCCCCGCCGGCGGAGCGTTCGTAGCCGGGCAGGGGCACCAGGGGCAACGACTGCGTCGAGCCCGGGAGATCCGGCACGCGCGGCGCGGCGGAGGCCACGGGGGTGAGCGCGGGAAGAACGAGAGCGGCGCTGCAGGCGACTCCGACGGAGGATGCAAGGTAGGCACGCATGGCTCGATCCTCGGGCGGCGGCCGGGGATCCGCCCATCGGGAAACCGGCGCTCCGTCGGCCGTCCGGGGGACGTCCTCACCGGGACGGCGGCACCGGCGCGGCGGGCGCGGCGTACCCTTGCGCGGGTGAACGCCAGCGACCGCATCCCGGCCGACCTGCTGCGATCCGCGCTCGCCGCGGACCCCGCACGCCCGTTGGTCACCTTCTACGACGATGCCACCGGTGAGCGCGTGGAATTGTCCGTCGCCACCTTCGCCAATTGGGTGGCCAAGACATCGAACCTTCTCCAGGACGGCCTGTCCGCCGAACCGGGCGACCGGCTCGCCCTGCTGCTGCCCGCACACTGGCAGACGGCGGTGTGGCTGCTCGCCTGCTCCTCGGTGGGAGTCGTCGCGGACGTCGGCGGCGACCCGGCGGCCGCGGACCTGGTGGTGAGCGGCCCGGACACCCTCGACGCCGCCCGCGCCTGCTCCGGTGAGCGGATCGCGCTGGCGCTGCGGCCGCTCGGCGGCCGGTTCCCGCAGGCGCCCGAGGGGTTCGCCGACTACGCGGTCGAGGTCCCCGGCCAGGGCGACCGCTTCGCCCCTTACGCACCGGTCGACGCGGACGCTCCCGCGCTCGCCGTCGGAGGCGTGGAGTTCACCGGGGCACAGCTCGTGGAGCGTGCCCGCGCGGACGCCGCCGAGCTGGGCCTGGCGCCCGGGTCGCGACTGCTGTCGGGCCACGGGTACGCGAACTGGGAGGGGCTGTCCGCCGGACTGTACGCACCTCTCGCGTCCGGCGGCTCCGTCGTGCTCTGCCGGAACCTGGACCGGCTGCCGGCGCAGGACCTTCAGAAGCGGATCGGGAGCGAGCGGGTGACGGGCACGGCGGTCTGATCCTCCGGCGCCGCCGCACGGCCACGCCCCGGTCGCCCCGGCCCGTGCCGCTCGCACGGGCAGCCCCTACCCACTCGCCAGCAGGGCCCTGACCAGCGACGTCGTACGGCGAGCGCCGCGGGGTTCACCCGTTCGGCCCAGCGGGCACCGGGCCCGCAGGCCGCGGCGGCAGGTCCGGTGGATCATCGGCGGTGGGTACTGCGACAGACCACCGCGAGGGACGGACGTCACGTGACCGACAGCGCCGGCACGCCCGCCGAACCGGACGACACCGCGGAGCACGCCGCCGGTGACGGCTCCGGTGCGGGCGGCGGAGGGCGCCGGGGCGGGAAGGGGCAGCGGCGCCGGAGCATGCGGTGGGTCGCGCTGGGCGTCTCGCTCCTCGTACTGCTGGTCTCCGGTGTCGGCTGGTGGCTGTACCGCACCTTGGAGGGCAACATCACCACGGATCTGACCGCCGTGGAGGAACTGGAGCGCTACGACAGGGAGCGCCCGCTGCCCGCACCGAACGGCGCACGGAACATCCTGCTGATCGGCTCCGACAGCCGCGCCGGCACCGAGAACCGCAAGTACGGCCGCGACAGGGGCGTGCAGCGCTCGGACACCACGATCCTGCTGCACATCGCGGGCGACCGCCGGAGCGTGACCGCGGTGTCCGTGCCCCGCGACCTGCTGGTCGGCATCCCGAGCTGCCGTACCGCCGAGGGCACCCGCAGCCGGGCGCAGCACGCCCAGTTCAACTCGGCCTTCGCCATCGGCGGCGCTGCGTGCACGATCCGCACCGTCGAACGGCTCACCGGCGTCCGGATCGACCACCACATGGTCGTCGACTTCCACGGCTTCAAGAGCATGGTCGACGCCGTGGGCGGGGTGACGGTCTGCCTGCCGGCGCCCATCGACGACGCGGACGCCCAGCTGAGGCTGAAGGCGGGCAAGCACACCCTCAACGGTGAGCAGGCCCTCGGCTACGTCCGCGCCCGCAAGTCCCTCGGCGACGGCAGCGACACCGAACGCATGGACCGGCAGCAGCAGTTCCTCGGCGCGCTCTTCAACAAGGTCCAGAGCAACGGGGTCCTGCTGAACCCGGCCCGTCTCTACCCGGTGCTCGACGCGGCGACCAGGTCGCTCACCACCGATCCGGGCCTGGACTCCCTGAAGGACCTCTTCGATCTGGCCCGCTCACTGCGCGGCGTGCCCACGGAGCGTGTGCAGTTCCTCACCGTGCCGCGCCGGTCCTACCCGTACGATCCCAACCGCGACGTGCTCGTGCAGCCGGCGGCGAGTCGGCTCTTCGAGCGGCTGCGCAGGGACGCCCCGGTGCGTGTGGTGCCCAAGGAGACGACGGCGAGCACCGCGAGGGACACGGAACGTGACAGCGGGACGGGGTCGCAGAACCCGTCGGCGACGCCCACGTTCTCCGGCACCACCGCGACAGCGGCCGGGTGCGAGTAAAGCCCTGCCCAAGGAGTCACCGGCAGTCCATGAAGATTGAGTGGATTGCCCGGTTGTAAGGGGCGTGGAATTCGTCACGGACGTCGCCACCGCTGAACTGGGCGGATAGTGTGACGCGATCCGGTACATCCGGCCGTCCAGGCCGCGGTCGAACACAACCGGACCGACGAATCGAGCGTCTCCCGGGGGGAGGGACGCCGCGCGTGGCACCGACGGAGGACTCAAGCAACCGTGGATGCGCAGAGCCGTGGGCAGGCGGACGAGATCGACCCCGCCGACCAGTGGGTACTGAACCCGCAGACGGGCAATTACGAGCTGCGACTGGACCGTTCCGCTCCGAAGCCGCCCCCCTCCCGCTCCGCCGGCGCCGCCTCCAGAGCCACCGGGCGCCGCGGCCGTTCCGCCGCCGCTCCCACGACAGCCGAGGTACCGGGGCAGCGCACGCGCCGCTCGGCACGTGGCGGAAACCCGCCGGGCGGTGACGGAGGGCGCGGCGTCCAGCAGACCGCCGCGGGGCGCCGGAAGCGCAAGCCGCAGAAGAGCGGGAAGAAGAAGGCGATGCTGTGGACGGGTGGCCTGATGGCCTGCGTCCTCGTCGCAGGCTCGGCTTTCGCCTACTACCTGTACGAACGGCTCAACGGGAACCTCAACACGGTGGACGTCGGTGACGCCGGCTCCAAGGGCATCGCCAAGGACGGTCCGGTCAACATCCTTCTCCTCGGCACCGACAAGCGCACCGGCGCGGGCAACGAGGGCTACGGCGACAAGGGCAGCACCGGCCACGCCGACACCACGTTCCTCTTCCACGTCTCCGAGGACCGCACCAACGCCACCGCGCTGAGCATCCCGCGCGACCTGATCACGGACATCCCGGACTGCCCCACGAAGCAGCCCGACGGCTCGACCAAGATAATCAAGGGCTCCCAGGGCGTCCGCTTCAACGAGAGCTTCGGCGTCGGGGGCCGCGACCCGGGCTGCACGATGCGCACGGTCAAGCAGATCACCGGAGTTCCGGTCGACCACTTCATGATGGCCGACTTCAACGCGGTGAAGACGCTCTCGACCGCCGTCGGCGGGGTGGAGATCTGCCTGGTCAAGCCCATCAAGGACAGGGAGTCCAAGCTGGATCTCCCGGCCGGCAAGCAGAAGGTCGCGGGTGAGGACGCCCTCGCCTTCGTCCGCAACCGGCACGGCCTCGGCAACGAGAGCGACCTCGACCGCATCAAGCAGCAGCAGCAGTTCGTGGCGTCGATGATCCGGCAGATGAAGGAAGACACGCTGGGCAACCCGAAGAAGATGTTCGCGGTCGCCGAGGCCGCGACCCAGGCCCTCACCGTCGACAGCGCGATCGGGGACATCCCCAAGCTGACGGCCATGGCCCAGGAGCTCGGCAAGATCGACGTCAAGCACATCAGCTTCGCGACCGTGCCGGTGGTCGACAACACCGACGGCGCCACCGTCCTACTCGACGGGGTCAGGGCGCCGCAGGTGTTCAGCATGCTCCAGAACGACATCTCCTTCACCGAGGTCAAGAGGAAGGAGTCGGCGGCCAAGAGCAAGCAGGCCGCCCTGCTCAAGGGCCCGCGGGCAGACGCCTCCGAGGTCAGGGTCGACGTCTACAACGGCAGCGACACCCCGGGGGCGGCGCAGAAGACGCTCAACTGGCTCCAGGTCGAGAAGGGCGTGCTCAAGTCCACCAACAAGAGCAACGCCCCGGAGAAGACGGCCAAGACGACACTGGAGTACGCGCCGAACCAGGCCGACCAGGCCCGCAAGCTCGCGGACCTCATGGGCCTGCCGGCCACGGCGCTCCAGCCCGGCACGGAGGAGGCCGAGGGCACGGAGGCGATGGTGCTCACGCTCGGTGCCGATTTCAAGGGCGCGGGGGTGCCCATCACCGCACCGGCGAAACCGCCGGTGGACAAGGTCGAAGCAGACAAACAGGTGTGTGCCCAGTGACCCCGGATCACCGGGTCACGCGGCGCGCCTGACGACAGGGGGGTCCAGGGGTGGGACGGAGCAGCGTGCAAGGGGAGGACACGCGCGAGCGTGTCCGGCACGCCGGAGAACCGGGGCGGTCCGGCGGCAGCGGCGCGGAGGAGCACGGCGGCGCCGCGGGCTCGGACGACGGCGGGGAGGGATCCTCGCCGGCAGCGGCGTCCGCCGGCAGAAGCGGCGGACCGGTCCGGCCGCGCGGCAACCCGCGCGGCCCGGGAAGACGGGGCAGACGCCGGACGCTCCGCTGGGTCGCCTCCGTGCTCTCGCTGCTGATACTCGGGACGGCGGGAGCCGGATACCTCTACTACGAGCATCTGAACGCCAACATCAAGACGGATGATCTGAACCTCGGCAAGAACGGGATGGCCGACCACAAGGCGAACGCCGCCGGCCAGACGCCCTTGAACATCCTGCTGATCGGCTCGGACGCGCGCGACTCGGCGGAGAACAAGGCTCTCGGCGGCGCCCGCGACACCTTCGACGGACCCCCGCTGGCGGATGTGCAGATGCTCGTCCACCTGTCCGCCGACCGCAGCAACATGTCGGTGATCAGCATGCCCCGCGACACCGTGCTGAAGATCCCGGAGTGCACGGACCGCGAGGGCAAGGTCTTCGAGGCGACCGGCTGGACCCTCACCAACGAGTCCCTCCAGCGCGGCGGGCCCGGCTGCACGGTGGCCACCTGGTACAAGCTGACCGGCATCACCATCGACCACTTCATGCAGGTCGACTTCGCCGGCGTCGTGTCCATGGCCGACGCGATCGGGGGCGTACCCGTCTGTGTCACGGAGAACGTCCACTCCCGCAACAGCGCGGGGCAGGGCTCCGGTCTCAAACTGAGGGCGGGCACGACCTCCGTCAAGGGCGAACAGGCGCTGCAGTGGCTGCGCACCCGCTACGGCTTCAAGGACGGCACCGACCTGGCCCGTACGGAAGCCCAGCACATGTACATGAACTCGATGGTCCGCGAGCTGCGCAGGAGCACCAAGCTCACCGACCCCGCCAAGCTGCGGAACCTGGCCGAGGCGGCCACCTCCGCGCTCACGGTCGACGCGGGGCTGGACACGGTGGCGAAGCTGTACGCCCTCGCCGAGGAGTTCCAGCAGGTCCCGACCGAGCGCATCACCATGACGACGATGCCGAACTTCTACACCCAGCGGCCCTATTTCGCCGGCAAGGTCGAACCGCTGCAGCCGGACGCGGAGCAGGTGTTCCGCATGGTGCGCGAGGACATCCCGCTCGACGGGAAGGCGTCCAAGCGCAAGGCGCCGGCCGCTACGACGGACCCCGCCGCGGCACCGGGCGAGATCGGCGTGAGCGTGCAGAACGGCACCTACACCGATGAGTTGGGGGCCGTGAGGGGGCGCGCGAGGGAGATCGCGGGCGTGCTGACCGGCAAGGGCTTCACCAGGACGACGGCGGACAGGCAGACCAACCCGCAGGAGCGGACCGTGGTGTTCTACCCCAGCGCGGAGCTCGCGGGCGACGCGCTGGCGGTCGCCAAGGCCGTCGGCCTGCCGGCATCCTCCGTGAAGAGGTCCACCGACGTGTCCGGAGTGACGCTGGTGGTGGGCGCGGACTGGCGTGAGGGCGCCGCCTACCCGAAGTCCGCCGCCGAGGACGACGGCAAGGCCCCGTCGTCGGCGAATCCGCTCAGCGCCGGCAACACCAAGGCCTGTATGCCCGTGCAGCCCGGGTTCACCTGGTAGTCCGATCCGCCGCCCGTCCCGGGCGGCCCCGCACCGCGGCCGGCCCCTCCCGCCACGAACGGGCCCGTCCGGCTCTGCCCTGCACGAACGGGTCCGTCCGAAGCGCTGCGCCTCGGACGGCCCCGTTCGTCGGCGTCGGCCCGCGGGGTCAGGTCCGCGTCGGTGCCGTCACCGCCGGCCGGCGGCTCTCGATGACCTTCCTCGCCAGCGAACGCGGGCTCGTCAGGAAGCCGAAGCCCCACGACATGTGCATCGTCGCCAGCGCCACCGGGATCTGGAGACGGGCCTTCAACGGGAGGCCCCTGCCCGCCGGGACCGAGCCCGCGGCGATCGCCGCGAGGTAGCCACCGGGGATCACGAAGCCGAGCGGTGTCAGCGTCGCACCCACCACCAGGCCGGCGGCGATCGCGCAGACGGCGGTCGGCGGGGCGAGATAGCGGAGGTTGATCGAGCCGGAGTGGTAGCGGGCGACGACGTGGCGCCAGCGGCCGTAGTCCTTGTACTGCTTGGCGAGCGCCTTCACGGAGGGGCGCGGCCGGTACTGCACCCTCAGCTCGGGCGAGAACCAGATCAGACCGCCGGCCTCGCGGATGCGGAAGTTCAGCTCCCAGTCCTGGGCGCGGATGAACTCCTCGTTGTATCCGCCCTGCTGCTCCAGCGCCTCACGGCGGAAGACGCCCAGGTACACGGTCTCCGCGGGCCCCGCCTCGCCACCGGTGTGGAAGGCGGCGTTGCCGACGCCGATCTTCGAGGTCATCGCCGCGGCGACGGCGTGCTCCCAGTCGTTCTCGCCCTCGGCGTGCATGATGCCGCCGACGTTCTGTGCGCCGGTCTCCTCCAGGAGCCGGACCGCGGTCGCGATGTAGTTCGGCGACAGCATCCCGTGTCCGTCGACGCGCACGACGATCGGGTGGCGGGACGCCTTGATCGCCGCGTTGAGCGCGGCGGGCGTACGGCCGGTGGGGTTGGGGACCGTGTGCACCCGGCCCCAGGGATTCGACGCCGTCTCGCGCACCAGCTCGGCGGCGATCTCGTCGGTGCGGTCCGTCGACGGCCCGAGCGCGATGACCACCTCCATCTCACCCGCGTAGTCCTGCTGCAGAATGTGACGGACGGCGTCGCGCAGATGACGTTCCTCGTTGAGGACCGGCATGATCACGGAGACGGCGGGCGGGGCGGCTGGCATGGGTTCCTCGGGGTCCTGGGGTCGTCCCCCGGGAGACAACGGCCTCGGGGAGACAGCGGCGTCGCCCGCCACGTTACCGCGAACGGGGGACAGCGATGCGCGCCTCCCCCCGTCCTCCCCCTGCCGCAGATCGTATGGGCCTACGGTGCTCAGGATCACCGGTCTGCTGCCCCGCGGAGGTGCCCCTCGTGCCCACACCGCCCCGCTCGCCCCGCCCGCGACCGGCGGCGTCCCGTCCGAGGCCGGTTCCCGGGCCGACGGCGGACCGCCCGAGACCGGCGGCACAGCGGCGGGCGGGGGCGGCGCAGCGACAGGGGGCGGCGGCGGGGAAGAACCGCCGGGGACCGGCCCCGCGCACACGCGGACGGGGGCGGCCGGAGCGGCCCCGCTGGGGGATGCGGCTGGTGACGACCCTCTCGGTGCTGGTGCTCGGCGTGGGTGGCCTCGGTCACGCGCTGGTGACCGGACTGGACAGCGGCATCGGCCGGGTCGATCCGTTCCGGGACATGAAGAACCGTCCGGAGGACGGCAACGGGATGAACATCCTGCTCGTCGGCACCGACGGCCGTGACACGATCACCAAGGAGGAGCGCCACAAGTACCGGCTCGGTGGCGCGCCCTGCCGCTGCACCGACACGATCATGCTCGTGCACATCTCCGAGGACCGGGAGCGGGCGAGCATCGTCAGCCTTCCCCGTGACTCGTACGCGGAGATCCCCGCCCACACGGACCTGACCACCGGCAAGAAGCACGGCCTGCACGCGGTGAAGCTGAACGCGGCGTACGCGGAGGGCGGGCCCGCGCTGACCGTGCGGACCGTCGAGGACCTGACGAAGGTGAAGGTCGACCACTACCTCGAGGTCGACTTCCGCAGCTTCATGAGGACGGTCGACGCGATCGGCGGGGTGGAGGTCTGTACGGTCCGGCCGCTGAAGGACACCCACTCCGGCCTCGACCTCAAGGCGGGCACCCACCGCCTCGACGGTGCCGAGGCCCTGCAGTACGTGCGGGCCCGCCATGTCGACGGGGCGGCCGACCTGGGCAGGATGCAGCGCCAGCAGCGGTTCGTGGCGGCGCTGGTGCAGCAGGCGACCGGCAGCGGGGTACTGCTGAACCCGGTGAAGTTCCGCCAGGTCAGCACGGCGGCGCTCAACTCCGTACGGGCCGACCGGGGCTTCGGTACCGACCAGCTGCTGACGCTCGGCAAGGCGATGCGCAGCTTCACACCGGCGTCGACTGAGTTCGTGTCGGTCCCCGTCAAGGACCCGAGCTTCCCGGTGAAGGGCCTCGGCTCGACGGTGCGATGGGACCCGGTGAAGGCGGAGCGGCTCTTCCGGGCCCTGCGCGAGGACAAGCCGCTCGCCCCGGAGCAGCCGCGGGGGGCCGCGTCCGCCCGCGCCGCCAAGGTCGTCGACGTCCCGCCGAAACAGATCCGGGTGCAGGTCTACAACGGGACGCGGCTGGACGGGCTCGGCTCCCGCGTGGACACGGCCCTGAAGGCGACCGGGTTCGACACCACGCGTGCCCCGCTGAACGCCGGCAACCGCGACGTCAAGCGCACCTTCATCACCTACGACCCGCGTTGGGACCGCTCGGCGAGGTCCCTGGCGGTGGCGCTGCCCGGCGCCGAGCTGCGCCCGGTGAAGGGCCACGGCCCGACGCTCGAGGTGACGGCGGGCTCCGGTTTCACCTCGGTGACCCCCGTCCGGGCGGACACCCCGCGTGCCAGGGGCGCCTTCGGCGCCATCACCGGCGACGAGGTTCTCTGCCGCTGAGGCGTCGTGGGAGGGACGGCGGGGCGGCGGCCGGAAGGCGCCGGGAAACCGACGCCGGGCGGCGGCCGGACGGGCACCGGGACGCCTCGACGCCGGGTGCGAGCGCGTCCGCGGCGCATGACGCCGAGGGGCCGCCCGCGCACCTCCTCCGAGCGGGCGCCGAGGACGACTCAGTCCTCGTACCCCTCGGCCGCGCGGCGCTCGCGGAGTTCCTTGATCGCGCGACGGCGGGCGAGCCGGTGGGTCCGCCGGATCTGCGCCTCCTGGTAGCGCCGCTTGTCGCGCTCCGTCTCGGGGACCACCGGCGGGACGGGCCGGGGCTTGCCGTCCGCGTCCACGGCGGCGAAGACCAGGTAGGCGGAGCCGACCTGGGTCGCGGGGGTGGACTCGTTCCAGCGCTCGGCGAGCACCCGGACGCCGACCTCCATGGAGGACCTGCCCGTCCAGTTGACCTGGGCCTTCACATGTACCAGGTCGCCAACCCTGACCGGCTCGAGGAAGACCATCTCGTCCATGGAGGCCGTGACCGCCGGTCCGCCGGAGTGCCGGCCGGCGACGGCGCCCGCCGCGTCGTCCACCAATTTCATGATCACTCCGCCGTGCACCGTCCCGAGGAGATTGGTGTCACTGTGCGTCATGATGTGGCTGAGGGTCGTACGCGAAGCCGATGTCGGCTTACCCGGAATATCGCTCTCCGAGCGCTGGGCCTGGTCTGTCATGCCCTCCACCCTATGCGGGCCTCCGAACACCGCCGCATTGCATCAGGTTCGCTACAGCCCCGGTGTGATTTGTCACCCGCTCTGTCGGGCTTTCGGCGACGGCCTGCACACTGTTCCGCATGAATGACTGGCCCGATGGATACGGACACGGCGGCCGCGGCTCGGAACCCGAGGGTCCGCGTGTGATGCGCCATGTGCGGCGACGCCCGATCCCGCAGCAGCCGCAGGGGTACGACGACAGGTACGACGCCCCGTACGACAGCGGGTACAACACGGGCCAGGTCTACGGTTCGCCGTCCGGCCGAGGGCACGGCGGCCATGGCGGACAGGACGGCTACGGCGAGCCGCCCGCCTACGGCCGCCCGGCCCCCGACTGGCGCCGGCGCCTCAAGGTCGGCTCGATCACCGTGCTCGTACTGGCCCTCGGGGTCTCCATAGGCACCTACTTCTGGGCCGACTCCAAGATGCGCCGCGAGGTCGACCTCGCCAAGGTCATAGAGCGGCCCGAGGAGGGCGACTGCACGACGTACCTGATCGTCGGCTCCGACAGCCGTGAGGGCCTGACGTCGGAGGACAAGAAGCGCCTGCACACCGGCTCCGCCGACGGCAAGCGCACCGACTCGATGATGATCCTCGCCGCCTGCGGCAGCGGGAACACCATGATCTCGCTCCCCCGCGACTCGGACGTGGAGATCCCGTCCTTCGTGGGTTCGGAGTCCGGCAAGACCTTCCCGGGCGAGGGCCGCCGGGTGAAGCTGAATGCGGCATACGCGGAGGACGGCCCCGAACTGCTCGTCCGCACCGTCGAGCACAACACCGGCCTGCGGATCGACCACTACGCGGAGATCGGCTTCGCCGGTTTCGCGAACATCGTGGACTCTCTCGGCGGTGTCGAGATGGACATCCCCAAGGCATTCAAGGACAAGAAGTCCGGCGCCGACTTCCAGGCGGGCAAGCAGACCCTGAACGGCGAACAGGCGCTCGCCTTCGTCCGGACCCGCTACGCCTTCGCCGGCAGCGACCTGGACCGCACCAAGAACCAGCAGAAGTTCCTCGCCGCGCTGGCCAACCAGGCCGCGACTCCCGGCACCATCCTCAATCCGTTCAAGCTCTACCCGACCCTGGGCTCGGGCCTGGACACCCTGATCGTCGACAAGGACATGTCCCTGCTCGACCTCGGTCAGATGTTCTTCGCGATGAAGGGCATCAGCGGCGGCGACGGCAAGTCGATGAACATGCCGATCTCCGGCAGCCGCGGCGGGAACCTGGTCTGGGACAAGGAGAAGGTGCGCCAGCTGGTGAACCAGATCAAGAACGACGAGAAGGTCACCGTCACCGCGGACTGAGGGGAGGCTCGTCGTTCAGCCGCGCCGTCAGGGGGAGTCGTCCGTGACCCCCCTGCTTCGGTGGTCGTCCTCCGGGTCGTGGAACACCCGGATCCGGGCCGCATCGACCCCCGCCCCCAACAGCGCGCTGCCCTCGCCCTTCTCGCCCTGGAGATCGCCGCCGAGCAGCGCACGGTCTACGGCGTCGACGAGAACCTGGGCGACTGGCCGAGGAAGCGGCTGCAGGAGTGGCGAACCCGGCTGGAGGCCAAGAGAACCTCGGCATGGCTGCCGACCGACCGGAGGCGACGGGCCGTCCGTTCGCGCGCCGGACGCGTCCCGGGGCCGGGGGCGATCCCGGCCCCGGGCGTCCCGTGCCCGGCGGTCAGCTTCCCGCCGCGTACGCCACGAAGTCCCCCCATGCCTCGGGGGTGAAGCCGAGCCGCGGGCCGGGCAGGTTCTTGGAGTCGCGGACATGAACCGCGCCGGCTCCCGCGGCGACCTCGACGCACTCGGGGCCGTCGGCCGTGCTGTAGCTGCTCTTGACCCACACCAGCCCGGAACCGACTCCGGCCGAGGGCTTGACAGTCATATCTCTCCCAGCAGTTTCTCGATGAAGGACCGCGACAGCCGAGGCGTGAGGGCCTGCGACCTGATCAGGCCGTACCGCATCTCCAGGATCTGGACCTCCCTGGGCTCGCTGATCAGACGGCTGGTGAGCTGCACCTCGTTGTGCGCAACGGCTGTGCCGTCGCTCAGCTTGAGTACCTGATGCGAGCCGTCCAGGCCCGCGTGCTCCTCGGTCTCCGTCGGCATCACCTGGATCTCGACATGCCTCAACGCGCCGACTTCCAGCAGGTGTTCGAGCTGACGACGCAGAACCATTCTGCCCCCGACCGGCCGCCTGAGCGTCGTCTCTTCCTGGACGAACGTGAGAAGGGGCGCGGGCTGCCGGTCGAACACCGACTGGCGGGCCATTCGCGCGGCCACCAGGCGCTCGACCCGATCCTCGGAGAAGGCGGGCCGCCGCCCCCGGTACAGCGCACGGGCGTACTCCTCGGTCTGCAGCAGCCCGTGCACCACGGCACTGGCGTACGCGCCCATCTCGATCGTGTCCGCCTCCAGCTTCGCCAGATCCCGGACCTTCTTCGGATACCTCGCCTCCGCCACGTCCTGCTTCATCGCGGCCAACTTCCCGCCCGCACCCAGGACCTCGTCCGCCCGGTCCAGGAACTCCGGCTTCGGGATGCGCTTGCCGGTCTCCACCTTGTAGACCTGGTTCTCGCCGTACCCGATCGCCGCGCCCAGCTCGGCCGCGCGCATCCCCGCGGCCTCGCGCCAGAGCCGCACCTGCCGGCCGACCGCCGCGATCACCGCTCCCGAGTCGTCCTCCGGCCCCATGTCCCGGTCCGGCTCGTCCACCCCGCCAGCCGTACCGGCCCCGCCGAGCCCACCCGCCATACGACACCGCCTCCATCCGTGCCCCGTCACCCGCACCACACCCGACAACCGCCGCCCATACACGATGGACAGGACCACCCAACGCCTGGACAGTCACTGTCCGTACACGTGGCGCTCTGTTCAGAGTACGAGCGAACCGGCCACGCTGAGTGATGTGAACGTGGAAATCACCCGAACCGAACCTTCCGCTCCTGCCCGGCAGTTCACCGTCCTGCTCTCCCCCACCCGCCGGGGAGCACGGCTCGCCCGGCTGCTCACCGCGGCCCAACTGGCTTGCTGGGGCATCCCGTCGGAGTCGGCGGCGCGAGTCGTCGCCGAACTCGCCGCCAACGCCGCGCTCCACGGACGCGTACCGGGCAGGGACTTCCGGCTCCGCCTCGCCGTCGAGAACGAGGGCAGGCGTCTGCGGATCGAGGTCACCGACACCCGGGGCGACCGGCTGCCGCCCGGCCCCGGCGCCCTCGCCCCTCCGGCCGACGGCGCAGAGTCGGGGCGCGGCCTGCTGATCGTCGAAGCGCTCGCCGCACGATGGGGCGTGACCCCGGGGCCCGTACCGCGCAAGACCGTGTGGGCCGAGCTCGACCTCGTGCCGTGACCGGGCAACCCGCCGCGGGCCCACCCGGCAGCGCCGGGGCGGGGGAGCCCGGGTACGCGGGTGAGCCCTTCGCCCGTCCGCTCAGCTGTGTCCGGTCGGTACCGAGAGGCCGTCATAGGCATCGGGCACCGTCTCGACCGGGACGCCGGTCGTATCGACGAAGCGCGTCAGCATGGGGAACCACGCCATGATCATGATGGCCCGCGCGGCCATGTCCTGACTGCCGTAGTGCGACACGAGCGCCCGCACCTGATCGGCGCCGAGCTTTGCGTCGGCGGCCATGTCGTCGACCATGCGGCACAGCCGCCGGTGCCAGGGCGAGAGCCGGTCCAGCTCGTCGTCCAGCACGGCCCGGCTCGCCTCGCGCGGGAGTCCGGCGGCCTCCGCCAGCACGAAGTGCTGCGGAATCTCGTAGTCCGAGCCGTTCTGGCGGAAGGTGCGCAACGCGATGACCTCGCGGTCCGCACCGGGGAACCAGTCCTTTCCGAACATCACGGACAGCAGGGTCCGGTACTCGCGGGCCACTCCGGTTCTGGCGATCATGCGCCACACGTTGAGCGGCGGCATCGACGCGAGGAACTCCACCGTCTCCGCGTCGAGCTCGTCGTCCGTGGGCAGATCGAGCTTCGGCAGGTTCTCCTGGCGCAGGGTGTGCATGACGGCTCCTCTCTCCGCGCCCGGGCCGCACCCCGCGGGTGGCCCGGGTCGTCTCGGCGGCGTCTCCGCGCGGCGACGGCAGGACGAGCGCGACCGCGTCCCGCCCGTACACCGCCGTGCCCAGCGTGCTCGCCCCCGAGGGGGAGCGGGAGACGACTCGTCCGGCACAACCGGTGAACGCTGCCGCCGCAGGGACGATCCGTCCCGATACCAGGCTGTCCGGATCGGCGGGAGAACTCCAACCGGACGTTGCCCCTCGGCCCGCGTCCGGGCACGGTGCGGTGGTCGCAGCCGACGGGTCGGGTCACCACGATCGGCGACTCTCCGCGAGGAATCGTGTCCTCAGGTCGGCGGCGAGGCCCTTCGGCGGCCGCCGCACCCTGAGCCGCCTGTCCCTGGCCGTCGTGACGTGCTCCCCGAATCGCTCGATGCCTGAACTGGCCTGCCCAGTCGGGTAGTCGAAGCGACAAAGAAGCCCCGGCCAGTGGCCGGGGCTTCTGCATTGGTTGGACCACGCTACGGCAGGTTCCTCGCCATGACGATCCGCTGCACCTGGTTCGTGCCCTCGTAGATCTGGGTGATCTTGGCGTCGCGCATCATCCGCTCGACCGGGTAGTCACGGGTGTAGCCGTAGCCGCCGAGGAGCTGGACGGCGTCGGTGGTGACCTCCATGGCCACGTCCGAGGCGAAGCACTTGGCGGCGGCGCCCTGGAAGGTGAGGTCGCTGTCGCCCCGCTCGGACTTGGCCGCGGCCGCGTACGTGAGCTGGCGGGCGGCCTCTATCTTCATCGCCATGTCGGCGAGCATGAACTGCACGCCCTGGAAGTCGGCGATCGGCTTGCCGAACTGCTTGCGCTCCTGGACGTAGCCCTTGGCGTAGTCGAGGGCGCCCTGCGCGATGCCGAGGGCCTGCGCCGCGATGGTGATGCGGGTGTGGTCCAGGGTCTTCATGGCCGTGGCGAACCCCGTGCCCTCGGCCCCGATCATGCGGTCGGCCGGGATGCGGACGTTGTCGAGGTAGACCTCGCGGGTCGGGGAACCCTTGATGCCGAGCTTCTTCTCCGGGGCGCCGAACGACACGCCCTCGTCGGACTTCTCGACGACGAAGGCCGAGATGCCCTTGGAGCGCTTCTCGGGGTCGGTCACGGCCATCACCGTGTAGTACTCGGAGACACCGGCGTTGGTGATCCAGCGCTTCACGCCGTTGAGGACGTAGAAGTCGCCGTCGCGCACGGCGCGGGTCTTCATGCCGGCGGCGTCGGAGCCCGCGTCCGGCTCGGAGAGGCAGTACGAGAACATCGCGTCGCCCTTGGCGAGCGGGCCCAGGTACTTCTTCTTCAGTTCCTCGGAGCCGGAGAGGATCACCGGCAGCGAGCCCAGCTTGTTGACGGCGGGGATCAGGGAGGACGAGGCGCAGACTCGGGCGACCTCCTCGATGACGAGCACGGTGGCGAGTGCGTCGGCGCCGGCGCCGCCGTACTCCTCCGGCACGTGGACGGCGTGCAGGTCCGAGGCGACCAGCGCGTCCAGGGCCTCCTGCGGGAAGCGGGCCTCTTCGTCGACCGCGGCCGCGAACGGCGCGATCTTCGCCTCGGCGAGCGAGCGGACCGTCTCCCTGAGCATGTCGTGCTCTTCGGACGGGCGGTACAGGTCGAAGTCAGGCACTGTGCTTATCTCCCTTTGGCGCCAAGGTCTCTCACGCCCCTGAGCAACTGCTAACTACCGTTAAGTAACACAAATTTTAGTGTGCGCGCCCCGACCGGGCATACGTGACCTTGCTGACAGCGGAAAAATGCCCTTGCGCGCTCCCGGTTATGCTCGGGCCCGCACTCCGTCCGTCCACCCCAGGAGCAAGCCCATGGCCCTCAAGATCACCGTGATCGGCACCGGGTACCTCGGCGCCACCCACGCAGCGGCCATGGCGGAGCTGGGCTTCGAGGTCCTTGGACTCGACGTCGTCCCGGAGAAGGTCGCGATGCTGGCCGCCGGCCGGGTCCCGATGTACGAGCCGGGCCTGGAGGAGCTGCTCGCCCGCCACGTGGCCGGGGCCGAGGGATCCAGCGGACGGCTGCGCTTCACCACGTCCTGGGACGAGCTGGAGGACTTCGGCGGAGACGTCCACTTCGTCTGTGTGAACACTCCGCAGAAGCACGGCGAGTACGCCTGCGACATGTCGTACGTCGACGCCGCTTTCTCCTCGCTCGCCCCGCGCGTGAAGGGCGGCGCGCTGGTCGTCGGCAAGTCCACCGTGCCGGTGGGATCGGCGGACCGGCTCGCCCGTCTGCTCGCCGAGCATGCGCCCGAAGGAGTGGACCTGGCCTGGAACCCGGAGTTCCTCCGCGAGGGCTTCGCCGTGCGGGACACCCTGCACCCGGACCGGATCGTGGTGGGCGTGGACTGCGAGCGGGCCGAGAAGGTGCTGCGCGAGGTGTACGCCACGCCGATCGCCGAGGGCTCGCCTTTCGTGGTGACGGACTTCCCGACTGCGGAGCTGGTGAAGACCTCCGCGAACTCGTTCCTCGCGACGAAGATCTCCTTCATCAACGCCATGGCCGAGGTGTGCGAGGCGGCCGGCGGCGACGTGGTGAAGCTGGCCGAGGCGATCGGCCACGACGAGCGGATCGGCAAGAAGTTCCTGCGGGCCGGGATCGGCTTCGGCGGCGGCTGCCTTCCGAAGGACATCCGGGCGTTCATGGCGCGCGCCGGTGAACTCGGCGCCGACCAGGCGCTGACGTTCCTGCGCGAGGTCGACTCGATCAACATGCGCCGCCGCGGGCACATGGTCGAACTCGCCCGGGAGGCCGTGGGCGGCGGGTCGTTCCTGGGCACGCGGGTCGCGGTCCTGGGCGCGACGTTCAAGCCGGACTCGGACGACGTACGCGACTCGCCCGCACTGAACGTCGCCGGCCAGATCCATCTCCAGGGTGGCCAGGTCACGGTCTACGACCCGAAGGGCATGACCAACGCCCGGCTGGTGTTCCCGACGCTCGGCTACGCGGACAGCGCACTGGAGGCCGTGCGCGGTGCGGACGTCGTGCTGCATCTGACGGAGTGGCCCGAGTTCCGTGAGCTCGACCCGGCCGCCCTGGGCGAGGTGGCATCCCGGCGGATCGTGCTGGACGGGCGCAACGCGCTGGACGGGACGAAGTGGCGCGAGGCCGGGTGGACGTACCGCGCGATGGGCCGGCCCCGCGCCTGAGGCACCCCGGCGCCGGCAGGCACGGGGACGAGGAGGGCGTCGGCAGGCGCAGGGACGGGGAGACGGTGCGTCAGCCGGCGCAGAGACAGAACGGATGCCCGGCGGGGTCCGCGTAGACGCGGAAGCCGCGTGTCCGGTCGGCGGTGTCCAGCGGCTTGGCCCCGAGTGCCAGCACCCGGTCCTCGGCGGCGTCCAGGTCCTCGACGGTCAGGTCGAGGTGGAACTGCTGCGAGGCTCCCGGCGAGGGCCACTCGGGAGCGGTGTGCCCCGGGGCTGCCTGGAAGGCGAGGGGCGTGCCCTGGTACCCGGTGAGGGAGACCCAGGTGTCGTCGTCCGACTCCGCCCGTGCGCCCAGGATCTCGGCGTAGAAGGCGGCGAGTGCGTGCGGGTCGTCGCAGTCCAGGACGACGGTTCCCAGTGTGGCGATGGCCATGGTGCTTCCTCTCGTACGGGCGGTCGGTTACCGGTAACCGCCTTACACTGGTAACCGGTAACCACATGGTCTCGTAATGGAGGTAACGTCGCAACCATGAACGACAGGGCCCCGGCACCCGGAGGGCTCGCGCTGATCGAGTCCCTGGTCAACACGCTGAGCGTCGACACGGGCGCCGACAGGCTGGACGGCGAGGACGGGCGGGCGACGTTCGGTCTCACCGCGGCGGAGGTGCCGGCCGCGAAGGAGCTGCGCGAGGCGCTGCGGGCGGCGTGCCTGGCGCACGCCGGCCACTCCTCACCCGGCCGCAGCGCCGCCGACCTGGACCGGATGCTGACCGGAGCGCCGCTGCGCGTCTCCGTGGACGACGCGGGCGCCGTGGCCCTCCGGCCCACGGCCGACCCGGCCTCCCTGCTGTCCCGCGTCGCCACGGCGATCGCGTCGGCGGCCGCCGACGGGAGCTGGCAGCGTCTGAAGGCCTGCGAGGCGGAGGACTGCCTGTGGGCCTACTACGACCGCAGCCCGGCGGGCCGCAGTCGCTGGTGCTCCATGGCGGTCTGCGGCAGCCGCGCGAAGATGCGCGCCTACCGCGCGCGGCGGGGCGGGTAGGGAGTGTGGCGAAAGTGGCTCCGTCCGTCCGCAGGCGGGGCCTGGGGCGTCCGGTGCATGCCATCGCAGGGCTGAGGATCGTCCTCGTTGCCGAACGTACTCGGACGACCCCGACAACGCAGCGTGGGGGTACCTCCCGTGCCGAAGGGCTACGGGGGAGTGCGTGCCGGGCGTCGCGGGCCAGGAGGGACCTTCGCGACCCGCCCTGGGCGCGCGCCGGTACCACCGGAGGAACGCCGTGCGGCCGTGCGCGTGACGCGCGAGCGGTGGCGGCGCGTCCCCCGCCGCGGTAGTGCCCGCAGCCGTACCACGGTCGAAAGACGTGCGCGTGACGCGCGAGCGGTGGCGGCGTCCTCCGCCGCTACGGCCTGGGCGCGCTCGCCGTCGACCGGAGCGTCGCGTTCGAGGGAGCACGGCGGGACTGGAGGTCGCGGGCGACGGATTCCGCGTCGCGAAGGGCGCGGACCGCGTTCTGCCAGGTGAGCTTGGCCAGGTCCGGGTGCGACCAGCCGCGGCGCAGGAGTTCCGCGATCAGGTTGGGGTAGCCCGCGACGTCCTCCAGGCCGGCCGGGGTGAACGCGGTGCCGTCGTAGTCGCCGCCGATGCCGATGTGGTCGACCCCGGCAACCTCGCGCATGTGGTCCAGATGGTCCGCGACCGTGGCCGCCGTCGCCATCGGGCGGGGGTGCGCGGCCTCGTACGCCCGCTGGACCTTCATGCCCGCCTCGGTCGTGTCGAGGGGGTGGAGCCCGTGCTCCCGCATGTTCTCGTCCGCCGCGCGCGTCCAGGCGACCGCCTCCTGCAGGACGAACTTCGGGACGAACGTGGCCATCGCCACGCCGCCGTTCGCCGGGAGCCGCTCCAGCACGTCGTCGGGGATGTTCCGCGGGTGGTCGCAGACCGCCCGGGCGGAGGAGTGGGAGAAGACCACCGGGGCGACGGAGGTGTCCAACGCGTCCCGCATCGTCGTCGGCGCGACGTGCGAGAGGTCCACGAGCATGCCCGTGCGGTTCATCTCCCGCACGACCTCGTGGCCGAACGCCGACAGTCCGCCGAACCGCGGCTCGTCGGTCGCCGAGTCCGCCCAGTCGTTGTTGTCGTTGTGTGTCAGCGTCATGTAGCGGACGCCCAACGTGTGCAGCGCCCGCAGCGTGGCGAGCGAGTTGTTGATGGAGTGGCCGCCCTCCGCACCCATGAGGGAGGCGATCCGGCCCTCCTTGCGCGCCGCCTCCATGTCGTCGGCGGTCAGGGCGCGCGCCAGGTCCGCCGGGTAGCGGGCCAGCAGCCGGTCCACCACGTCGATCTGCTCCAGCGTTGCGCTGACCGCCTCGTCACCGGCCATGTCGCTGCGCACGTACACCGACCAGAACTGCGCTCCGACCCCGCCCGCCCTCAGCCGCGGGATGTCGGTGTGCAGGCTGCCCGTCTGGTCGGTCGCGATGTCGCGGCGGTCCAGGTCGTAGCGGACCTGTTCGCGCAGGGCCCACGGAAGATCGTTGTGGCCGTCGACGACGGGAAAGGATGTGAGCAGCGAACGGGCTTCGGCGAGAAAATCCACGGTCGCAGCCTACTTCCCGAAACCGAACGCCGCGGCCCCCTCCACCTTGGTGCGCAGGCGCCTGCCCTTCTCCGTCGCCTGGTCGTTCAGCTCCTGCTGGAAGTCCCGCATCCGGGCCAGCAGGTCGGCGTCCTGGGTGGCGAGGATCCGGGCCGCGAGCAGACCGGCGTTCCGCGCCCCGGCCACCGACACGGTCGCGACCGGAACCCCGGCGGGCATCTGCACGATCGACAGCAGCGAGTCCATGCCGTCGAGGTACTTCAGCGGCACGGGCACACCGATCACGGGCAGGGGGGTGACGGAGGCGAGCATGCCGGGCAGATGGGCGGCGCCGCCGGCGCCCGCGATGATCGCCTTCAGCCCGCGGTCGGCCGCCTGCTCGCCGTACGCGATCATCTCGCGCGGCATGCGGTGCGCGGAGACGACGTCCACCTCGTAGGGGATCTCGAACTCGTCCAGGGCCTGTGCGGCGTTCTCCATGACGGGCCAGTCGGAGTCCGAGCCCATCACGATGCCGACGAGGGGGGCCGAATCGGGAGCGGTGGTCATTCGGTGATCGTTCCTCTGAGGTAGTCGGCCGCGTGACGGGCGCGCGCGAGCACGTCGTCCAGGTCGTCGCCGTAGGTGTTGACGTGTCCGACCTTGCGCCCGGGCTTCACGTCCTTGCCGTACATGTGGATCTTCAGCTGCGGGTCCCGCGCCATGCAGTGCAGATAGCCCTGGTACATGTCCGGGTAGTCGCCGCCGAGGACGTTCGCCATGACCGTCCACCTCGCCCGGGGGCGGGGGTCGCCGAGCGGCAGGTCGAGCACGGCCCGGACATGGTTGGCGAACTGGGACGTGATCGCGCCGTCCTGGGTCCAGTGCCCGGAGTTGTGCGGGCGCATCGCCAGTTCGTTGACGAGGATCCGGCCGTCGGTGGTCTCGAAGAGCTCGACCGCCAGGTGGCCGACGACGCCGAGTTCCTGGGCGATGCGCAGCGCGAGCTGCTGGGCCTGCCCGGCCAGCTCCTCGTCCAGGTCCGGCGCGGGGGCGATCACGGTGTCGCAGACGCCGTCGACCTGGCGCGACTCCACGACCGGATACGCGACCGCCTGGCCGTGCGGGGAGCGGACGACGTTCGCGGCGAGCTCGCGACGGTAGTCGACCTTCTCCTCGGCCAGGACGGGCACTCCGGCGCGGAACGGCGGCTCGGCGTCCTCCTCGCTCCGGACGATCCACACGCCCTTGCCGTCGTAGCCGCCGCGCACCGTCTTGAGGATCACGGGGAAGCCCCCGACCTCCGTCGCGAAGGCGGCCGCGTCCGCCGGGTCGGCGACGATGCGGTGGCGCGGGCTGGGCGCGCCGATCGCGTCGAGCCGGGCGCGCATCACGCCCTTGTCCTGCGCGTGCACGAGCGCGTCCGGGCCCGGGCGGACGGGGATGCCCTCCGCCTCCAGGGCCCGCAGGTGCTCGGTGGGCACGTGCTCGTGGTCGAAGGTGATCACGTCGCAGCCGCGAGCGAAGTCGCGGAGCGCGTCCAGGTCCCGGTAGTCGCCGACGACGACCTCACCGGCCACCTGGGCCGCCGAGTCCTGGGGGGTGTCACTGAGGAGCTTGAACCTGATGCCGAGGGGGATGCCTGCCTCGTGTGTCATACGGGCGAGCTGTCCGCCGCCGACCATGCCGACTACGGGGAACGTCACCCTCTCAGGGTATCCGGAGCTCCGTACGGTCCTGCCCGCCCCATCACTTCGTACGATCCCACAAAGGCGTGGGCTCCTTCGTGACCGTCCGCCGGGCACGCGGCGGAGGTGCTGGTTAGAGTGGTCTGGTTGACGTAGTCGACCGGACGGGACCAGCGGACACCATGAGCGAACGGGGCGCACTGCGTGTGCGACTGAACCGGCTCGCGCGCGAGGTCGCCAAGTTCGGCGCGGTCGGCGCCATGGGCCTTCTGGTCAACATGGCGGTCTTCAATCTGCTGCGGCAGACCACCGAGCTCCCGGTGGTGCGCGCCAGCCTCCTCGCCACCGTCATCGCGATCCTGTTCAACTACGTGGGCTTCCGCTACTTCACCTACCGGGACCGGGACAAGAGCGGCCGCACCAAGGAACTCACCCTGTTCCTGCTGTTCAGCGCGGTCGGCCTGGTGATCGAGAACGGCGTGCTGTACGTGGCGACCTACGGGTTCGGCTGGGACAGCCCGCTGCAGAGCAACTTCTTCAAGTTCTTCGGCATCGCCGTCGCGACGCTGTTCCGCTTCTGGTCGTACCGCACTTGGGTCTTCCGGGCCCTCCCGGCGCGCGAGGCCGTGCAGACCGCGGAGTCGTTCCTGGAGCAGCGGCGCACGGAGGCGCCCGACCGCGTCGGCAGCTGAACCGGCCCTTCCCCTCGTCGCGCCCTTCCCCGGTGCGTCCCGCGCCGTCTCAGCGCACCGTGTGCTCCGGCTCGTCCTCACGCGGCCGCGCCTCCCGACTCAAGAACAGGGCGAACACCGCGGGCTGCTGCTGCAGCAGCTCCAGCCGCCCGCCGTCCGCCTCCGCGAGGTCCCGGGCCACGGCGAGACCGATGCCCGTCGAGTTCCGCCCGCTGATGGTGCGCTCGAAGATCCGCGCCCCCAGGTCGGCCGGTACGCCGGGCCCCTCGTCGGTCACCTCGATGACGGCCTGGTTGCCGGTGACACGCGTGCGCAGGGCCACCGTGCCGCCCCCGTGCATCAGCGAGTTCTCGATCAGGGCGGCCAGCACCTGGGCGACGGCGCCCGGTGTTCCGACGGCCCGCATCCCCTGCTTGCCCGAGCAGACGATGGCCCGTCCCGCGCTGCGGTAGGCCGGGCGCCACTCCTCGATCTGCTGCTTGACGACCTCGTCGAGGTCGAAGGCGACCGCGGACCCGGTCCGCGGGTCCCGGGCGTTGGTGAGCAGCCGCTCCACCACGTCGGTGAGCCGTTCCAACTGGGTGAGCGCGACGTTCGCCTCCTCCTTGACGGTGTCCGGGTCGTCCGTGGCGGAGATCTCCTCCAGCCGCATGGACAGGGCGGTCAGGGGGGTACGGAGCTGGTGGGACGCGTCAGCGGCGAGCCTGCGCTCGGCGGTCAGCATCCGGGCGATCCGCTCGGCGCTGGCGTCCAGGACGTCGGCGACGCGGTCGAGTTCGGGGACTCCGTACCTCTTGTGACGCGGCCGCGGGTCGCCGGAGCCCAGCCGTTCCGCGGTCTCGGCGAGATCGGTCAGCGGCGAGGCGAGCCGGTTGGCCTGCCGCACGGCGAGCAGTACGGCGGCGACGACGGCGAGCAGAGCCACCGCACCGATGATCATCAGAGAGCGGCCGACCTCACGGGTCACGGTGGCCCGGGACTCCTCGACGGTGACCCGCTCGCCCTGCTCTCCGGTGGCGGTGCCGCGGATCACGCTGCCGGAGGGGCGCTGCCCCACCTCTACCGGCGGGCTGCCGGGGATCTCGATCCTGGCGAACCGGTCCGGCCCGATCTGGTCGGCCAGCACCCCGTCGTCGACCCGCTCGTGCTCCAGGACCTTGGCCTCGATGACGCTGACCAGCCGCAGCGCCTCGGAGTCGACGCTCTCCTGGGCGCTGTTGCTGATGGTGCGCGTCTCGACGATGACGAGCGACACGCCGAAGACGGCGATCACCACGAGCACCACGGCCAGGGTGGAGTTGATCAGTCGGCGGCGCACGGTGCCCTCCGGGCGGGTCTTGCGGTCGTGCGGGGTCCGGACCCCCGCGATCCTTGCCGGCCCGGGGCGGCGCGGCCCCGAGGGCCTGTCGTCCCGAACCGCCGGGTCCCGGAGCCGATCGACCCCGGGCGGTCGGGTGCCGGGGCGGCCGGTCCGGGGAGGACCGGCTCCCGGGACACCGGGACCCGGGGCGGCCGGCCGGTCCCCGATGGCCAGTTCTTCTCGAAATCAGTTCTTCTCGAAGCGGAATCCGACGCCCCGGACCGTCGCGATGTACCGCGGGTTCGCCGCGTCGTCCCCCAGCTTCTTGCGCAGCCAGGAGATGTGCATGTCGAGGGTCTTCGTGGACGACCACCACGTGGTGTCCCAGACCTCGCGCATCAACTGGTCGCGGGTGACCACCCGGCCGGCGTCCCGCACCAGCACCCGCAGCAGGTCGAACTCCTTCGCCGTGAGCTGCAGCTCCTCCTCGCCCATCCAGGCCCGATGGGACTCGACGTCGATCCGCACGCCGTGCGTGGCGGGCGCCGCTGCGGGCTCCGTGGCGCCGCGCCGGAGCAAGGCCCGTACCCGGGCCAGCAGTTCGGCGAGCCGGAAGGGCTTGGTCACGTAGTCGTCGGCGCCGGCGTCCAGGCCGACCACCGTGTCCACCTCGTCGGCGCGGGCGGTCAGCACCAGGATCGGCACGCTGTGACCGCCGGCACGCAGCCGCCTCGCCACTTCGAGCCCGTCCATCCCGGGCAGCCCGAGATCCAGCACGACCAGGTCGACACCGCCCTGGAGCCCGGCGTCGAGCGCGGTCGGGCCGTCCTCGCGGACCTCGACCTCGTACCCCTCCCGGCGCAGCGCGCGCGCCAGCGGCTCGGAGATGGATGCGTCGTCCTCGGCGAGCAGTACACGGGTCATGGGGTGATGGTAGTCCGCGGCGGTCACGCTCCGGGGGGTCCTGGGCAGGCCCCCGACTTCGGCGATGCCATCCTGGTTTGCGCCTTCGAATGCGGGCAGGCGGTTCCACGGACGCCTGTGATCCTTCTCTCAAGTGGTCTAAACATCTCGCTGTCATGCCTTATGGTGTCAAGGCGCCTACAGCACTACTCGGGGACCTTTGGCCGCTTTACCGCCAAAGGTCTCTTTTCTGCGCGAAGTCGGGCGGGATCACCGCCCCCTCCGCGACCGTGAATGACCTGGGCCGGGCCCCGCACGCGACGAAGCGCGCGGGGTGTGGATCCCGGTGAGGACTGTCCCTCGTCCCCCACCAGGGGACGGGCCCCTCGGGCGTGGGGGCGGGACCGCTCCCCCGCCGGTGCCGGCCGCCCCCCACCGGGCGCGGAAACCGCTCACGACGCGGCGCGTCCCGAGCAGCAAGGATCGACATGGCGTCCAGCCTGACGAAGGACTCGTCCAGCACCCCGGGCGAGAAGACCTTCCTCGGCCACCCACGCGGTATGGCCACGCTCTTCATGACGGAGATGTGGGAGCGCTTTTCCTGGTACGGAATGCGCGGCATCCTCGTCCTCTATCTGGTCGCGGGCGTCCTCGACGGACCGCTCCAGGGCAGGGAGGCGCTGGCCGCCTCGATCTACGGCGTCTACAACGCCGTCGTCTACATGGCCGCCATGCCCGGCGGCTGGATCGCCGACCGCCTGTGGGGCGCGCGCAAGGCCGTCCTCGTCGGCGGCATCGTCATCGCCCTGGGCCACTACACCCTGGCCATCCCGTCGGACACCGCCTTCTTCGCCGGCCTGGTGCTCATCGCCGCCGGTACGGGCCTGCTGAAGCCGAACATCTCGGCCATGGTCGGCGGGCTCTACGAGGGCCAGTCCAGCGCCCGCCGCGACGCCGGCTTCACGCTCTTCTACATGGCGATCAACATCGGCGGCATGGCCGCCCCGCTGGTCGTCGGCTACCTCGGCGAGAACGTCAACTGGCACCTCGGCTTCGCCGTCGCCGGTATCGGCATGACGCTGGCGGTCGTCCAGTACGTCCTCGGCAGCCGCCACCTCGGCGACGTCGGCAAGGAGCCCGGCACCCCGGCGACGCCGGAGGAGAAGCGCATCGCGCTGCGCAAGGTCCTGCTGTGGGGCGGCCTGGCCCTCGCCGCGCTCGCCGTCGACGTGCTGCTCGGCACTTACGACATCGAGCACATCGTCAACTTCCTGGCCGTCCTGGGCATCGTCGTGCCGGTCGTCTACTTCGCCGCGATGTACCGGAACCCGGCGCTGACCGCGACCGACAAGCCCAAGATCCAGGCGTTCGCCTGGTTCTTCGCCACGGCCGTGCTCTTCTGGATGATCTACGACCAGTCCGGCTCGCTGCTGACGCTGTTCGCGGACGGCAAGACCGACCGCATGATCGGCGGCTGGGAGTTCCCGGCCTCCTGGTACCAGTCGGTGAACCCGGCCATGGTCATCGTCCTGGCCCCGCTCTTCGCCGCCCTCTGGGTCAGGCTCGCCAAGCGCAACCGCGAGCCCAGCACCCCGATGAAGTTCGCCCTGGCAATGCTGCTCATCGGCGGTTCCTTCGCCATCATGGGCCTGGCCGGCGCCGCGGCCGCGAACAGCGAGACCGGCAAGGTCACCGTCTTCTGGCTGCTGAGCGTCTACCTCGTCCAGACCCTGGGCGAGATGTGCCTGTCGCCGGTCGGCCTGTCGCTCTCCACGAAGCTGGCCCCCAAGCAGTTCGTCGGCCAGATCATGGGTCTGTGGTTCCTGGCCACCGCGACCGGCAACGCCCTGAACGGCTGGACCACCAAGCTCAACGAGCCGCTGGGGGACGCCGCCTACTACTCGATGTGGGCGGTGATCGCGATCGTCGCGGGCCTGACGTTCATGATGGCCGGCAGGAGGATCCGCGCCCTCATGGGCGACGTCCGCTGACCTCACGCCGGCCCCGCCGGCGTCGGGCGCAGGCGCCCACAGCGGAACGGGGTCGGCCCGGCGCGCACACCGCGTGCCGGGCCGGCCCCGTTCCCATGCCGCCGCCCTCGGGCCCAGGGCGCCCTCCGTTCTCCTGTCGTCGTCCTCGGGCCCAGGACGACGCGCTCGTCGTCGGGGCGTCCTCGCTGTCGTGACTTCGCCGTCGGTCCCACGTCGTCGTTACCCGTCGACCCCGTCGACCCCGTCGTCCACGTATCGACTTCGCCGATGGCCTCGTCGGTGCCGTTGTCGCGGGGCCCGAGGGGGAACCCCGGCCGGGCCCGCCGCGCCCGTGCCGCTCACCGAGCCCCGCGCAGCCTCCCCCACGGCGTGAACGTGAAGACCGCGCCACCCGTCAAAATAACCGTGCCGGCCACGAGGGCGAGGGCCCGCAGGGCTCCGTCGTCCCCGGCGCCGGTGTCGGCGAGGCCGCCGCCCGAGGCGTCACCGCCGCCCGCCGAGCCGGAGGCGGCACCGCCGGAGCCACCGCTCGCACCGCCCGGCTGGGCGGAAGTGTCGAGTTCCAGGGACACCGCGACGTCGTCTGGCGGGGTGCAGGTCGTCGTCGTGCCCAGCGCCTCGACCGTGAGGACGCCCGGGCTGAGCGTCGACCTGCCGTCGGCGCCCGGCTTGTACGTGCCGGTCAGATCGGGGATCTCGATCGGGTCGCCCGCCTTGACGGGCTCCTTGTTCATGGGGCCCTCGACGTGCACGGAGCCCTTGTCGGCACCGCCCAGCCGGACCACCATCGACGGTTTCACGGAGTCGGCCGGGATGTCCGCGGGGCTGTCCATCACCGACTCCGAGAACTTCACGGTGAGGTCGAAGTCGCCGCCGTTCTTCCTGGCGTTGATCCTGACCGGGGAGACGGCCTCCTTGTCGCCGATGGGCGTCTCGCAGGAGTACGCGACCCGAACCTCCCTGCCCTCGAAGTCGGTCTGGCCGCCGCCACCACCCGTGGACCCGCCGGAGTCGCCGCCACCGCTCGACGAACCACCCGTCGACGAACCACCCGTCGACGAACCACCCGTCGACGAACCACCCGTCGACGAACCACCCGTCGACGAACCACCCGTCGACGTACCACCGGCGTCGCCGCCCGTGGTACCGCCCGAACCGCCGCCGCCTTCCACCACCTTGACGGTCGCCCCCGGCTGGACGGCCTCCTTCGGGGCGCACTTGGTGTCGGTGGATATCGGCTTGGAGACGTTGATGGTGTACGCGCCCGGCGTCAGCGTGATCTCGCCGGGTGCGGTCAGCCTCAGCTTGGCCCTCATGTCGGACAGCACCATGGGGCTGTTCTTAGGGATCGGCGGGTTCTGCCGGGGCCCCTCCATCGCCAGGTCGGCGGTCTGCGCCCCGGCCACCCTGAGGATGCCCGTCGGTCTGACGGTGTCCTTCTGCAGATCCAGCACATCGGGGTTCCTGGACGCGGCCTCGACCGTCTTCCAGACCACCTCGATCTCGTCCCCGACCTCGGCCTCCGCCGGCGCGGTGATCTGCACGCGGGTGGTGCCCTGGACGGGCGGCAGACCGGATACGGGCGGCGGGACGCACTCCGTCGCGAACGAGACGTCGGCGGCCCGGGCGGGGGAGGCGGCCAGCAGGATCCCCGCGCCGCCGAGCATCAGCGCGACCCCTGCCGCGCTCATCCTCCGTTGCGTGCTCACGTGTGCCCCTTCGTCGTGGGTCGGTTCTCTGACGGTGCGGAGTCCTTGGTGAACCACGGCAGGGCCGCGGGGGTGGTGACGGGGCGGCCTGCCTCGGCCGAGGAGGCCGTCCCGTCCCCGGGTGGGACGGCGTGCGGTGCGGTGCGGTGCGGGCTGCGGTGCCGACCGGGGTGCCGCGGCCGTACACGGTCCACGACCGCCATCCCGATCCGGAACAGCGCCGCCGGGACGACGACGGCCAGCAGCACCCAGAAGAGCGTCACGCCCCAGGGCCTGCCCACGCCCCAGGGCTGTTCGACGAGCACCTGCGAGCCGTACTCCACCGAGACCCGGTAGTCGCCGTGCGCCCCCGCCGGCAGCTGGACGGGCAGCTTGATCTGCGCCTTCCGGCCCGGCTGCACGGTGCCGCGCCACTGGCGCTCCTCCCACCGCGGGGCGAAGACGCCGTGGGCCGTACCGACCCGGAAGACGGGGTCCTCGACCGCGGCGGTACCGAGATTGCCGACGGTGAAGACGAGTTCGCGGTCCGGTGGGGCGCCGAACCAGACGAGCAGCCCACTCGACCCCCGCAGTTCGGCTGTCGCGAGCACGGCGAGCCTGCCGCCGCCCGTCTGCCGCGGCAGTGGGGCGGCGGGATGCCCGGCGACCGTGAACGGCGCGTCCACGGCGGCCCGTTCGCCGGTGACCGTGGCGACGTGGACCACGCAGGGACACGGCTCCGGCGGCTCGGCGACCGGCATCTTCCTGCTGAAGGCACCTTTGGCGTCGGTGGTCACGGCCCGGCCCTCCGCGTTGGCGCAGGAATTGGTGCCGCCGATCACTCCCCTGCCGGGGGCGGACTGCCCGCAGATCAGCAGCATCAGCAACGCCCGGGGTCGCCAGCCGGATCCGCTGACGGTGATGTCACCACCCCTGCCCGCCTGTTCGGCGGAGAGACGGACGGTGGGTTGCGTGTCCGCGGCGGCGAGCGGAGCGGGACCGGTGAAAGCGACGGCAGCGGCGAGGAGCACGGCCGACAGCCGGGCGGCGATCCCGCGGCCGGCGGCGGCACACCGCGACCCCCGGAGCGCGTGGCCCGGCCGTCGCAGAAGACGGGGACGGAGGGACGGGGTGTGCGCGGCGCCGTTCACGGTCGGGCTCCCGCCTGCGCCGGGGTCCGGCCGGGCCCGCCGGGCTCGTCGGAGGAGTGTCCGCGGCCGCGCCACAGTGCGAGACCGGCCGCCGCCGCACCGAGTGCCAGCGCCGTGCCCGTCGCCGCGGCCCACGGCACGTACCGGGCGGATGCCGTCGCCTCGACGGACGCGGCACCCGGGGCCGTGACGCGGAGCGTGACGTCGACGGAGTCGAGGGCGGGCGGATCGGGCCAGGGTTCGGTCAGTTCGAGGCTCCGGCCGGGGCCCAGCTCGACCGGCAGCGTCCGGGCCGGGCGCCTCAGCAGTTCGCCGGCGAGTCCGTCTGCGCGCACGGCGAGCCTGGGCACGAGCACGGTGTTGCCCCGGTTGACGAGGGTGTAGCGGATCACGCGGCCGTCGACACGGACGTCCTCCACGGTGAGTGCCGCCAACTCGGGCCCCGTGACTCGCACATGGACGCGCACGACCGCCTCACGGCCGCCGGCCGACACCACTACCCGCGCGGACCGGTCGCCGGGAGCGGCGGAGGCCGGGATCGTCACGGCGAAGGGCACGTCGGCCCGGGTGCGGGCGGGGACGGTGACCCGGTCCTCGGCGAACACCGGCCCGGCCGTCCCGGCGGCCCGCAGCCGTACCGTCAGCGGTTCCGCCCCGGGGTTGGTCACGGAGACCCCGTCCTCCATGACCGTGCCGGGCGGGCCCTCCAGATAGACGTAAGGTCTGCCGCCCGCAGCCGGCTCGGCCGTCCAGTCCTGCCCGGCGACCGCGGGCGCGGCCGCCCAGAGCACGGACAGCAGGGCGCCGGCCGCGGCGGCGAGTGGGGAGCGGGCCGGCACGGTCAGCCCGCGGACCGCGGACCGCGGCGGGTCAACCACAGCACCCCGACGGCGCCGGTCAGCAGCACCGTGCCGCCGAGCGTGCCGAGCGCGGGCGCGGAGTCGAGGGGGCCGGTCCTCGGCAGCTCACCGGCTCCGGAGCCGGACCCGGACCCGGAGCCGGAGCCGGACTGCGCACCGCCGCCGCCCGCGCCCGTGACGTCCAGTTCGAGCGACGGCTTCGGGTCGTTCCCCGGCGTGCACGTGGTCGTCGTGCCGAGTGCCTTGATCGTGAGCACCCCGGCGGTGAAGGTGACCCTGCCGCTCTTCCCGGGGGTGTACGTCCCGCTCAAGTCGTTGATCCTGATGGGGGTGTTGGCGGGAATCGCCTCGCCGTTCGGCGGCCCCGAGACCGGGACCCCGCCCTTCTCCGCGCCGCCGAGCTCGATGACCGCGCTCGGGTTCATCGCCCCCTTGCCGAGCTCCACCGGGCTGGACGAGACGCCCTTCCGGAACGACATGGTGAGCTTGTAGCCACCGCCGCTCCTGACGGCCCTGATCTCGATCGGCGACACCGCGCCCTTGGGCCCGATGGGCGTCTGGCACCGGTAGTCGACGTCCACGACTGCGGCATGGGCGGTGGGCGCGGCCGTCAGCACCACCGAGCCCGCCACGGCCGCTGCCAGCGCGAGAGCTGTCCGCTTCTGGTACGACACCTCGAGTTCCCCTCATGCCGGAAGTCGCCGCAGGTAACTGACGACACATCAGATCGGGCGCTCAAGGTACGCCCGGGTCCTTGTGGAGGGAAGACAAAGAGCACGGCGGATCGCCGTGCTCCACAACAGCTTCGAATTACGGGGCCCGGGTCCCGGCTAGGAGGGCGCCGCGAGCTCCGCCCACACCGTCTTGCCCGTCATCCCCGGCGTCCTGACGACACCCCAGTCCAGGCACAGCCGCTGGACGATGAACATGCCGTGGCCGCCCGGACGGCCGGCCCGGTGCGGGGTGCGCGGCGCGGGCTGGCCGGCGCCGAGGTCGGTGACCTCCAGCCGGAGCACCTTGGCGTCGCTGGAGACGCGCAGCCGGTCGGGGCCCTCCGCGTGCAGACAGGCGTTGGTGACCAGCTCCGAGACGACGAGGAGGACGTCCTCGGCGGCGGCGCGGCGGTCGGCGTTGGCGGCGGGCAGCCAGCCCCAGTCGTACAGGGCCTGCCGGGTGAAATCGCGAGCGAGCGGGACGATGCCGCTGGCGTTCCCCAGCGCCAGGGTGCGCACCCGGCCGTCGGGCAGGACGGTGCCGGGGCCACCGCCGGCGGGGGCGCCGTCCGGCTCGGGGCCGAGGTCGCCCGGCGGATGCTGCCGGGTGGTGCTCATCAGCGCTTCACCTCACCGATTCGCCAGTTCGCGTGTGGGTCGATACGGAGCGTGCGGGGCTCCGCACACTTTGGTCAGGGGTCCCGGAGGGATCCTTGCGGGGGTCTTCTGCCCGGCCGGACCCGGACGACACCCCCCGGTCCGGTCGTGCGGCGGGAGTCACTCCGCCAGGGCCGCCTCGACCGAGTCGTGGACGGTGAAGACCGCCTCCGCACCGGTGATCTCGAAGACCCGGGCCACGACGGGAAGCATCCCGGCCAGATGGACCCCGCCCCCGGCGGCCTCGGCCCTGAGTCGGGCACCGAGGAGCACGTTCAGCCCCGTGGAGTCGCAGAACTCGAGGTGTGAGCAGTCGACCACCAGGCGTGCACGACCCTGGTCGAGTGCGTCCTCGAGTGGCGCACGCAACAATTCCGCCGTGTGGTGATCGAGCTCACCCGCCGGAGTCACCACTTCGCTCGGGCCTTCGGTCCTTACCTCGACCCGAAGGCGGCCTCGATTCGCACTACCGACCGTCCCGCGGTCCATGCCCGTCCTCTTCGCCGACGACGTTGACGTCCGCAGAACACTACGCCTTTCGTACGCCGATCGGTAGCCGAACTCCCCCATATATCGGACATACATGACTTTCAACACTTGCAATGTCCGGCAAGGACCGGATAGGGCTAGATAGACACCACCGACACGGCCGGCTTTGGAGGCGCCGCACACCGCAGCACCACGTATGGGCATCGGCAGCCATATGCCGAGAACGATGGAGGAGACCATGTCACCCCGGCTCGACGAAACGCGTACCCCGTACGCGCCGTCGACACACAAGCACGATCACCTCGAGTCCCCCGAGCACGCCGGGCGCCACGCGCTCGACGCGTACGACGAGCACCCCCCGTACGAGCAGTACGGGCAGCACGGGCACACCGAGCAGTCCGAGGACCTCGACCTCCCGGCACTCCCGCCGTTCAACGAGGTCGGCCCCGTGGACGCGCGCGCCCTGTCGAAGACGCTCTTCGCCCGGCTCGAAACCCTCGAGGAGGGCACGCACGAGTACTCCTACGTGCGCAACACCCTCGTCGAACTCAACCTCGCGCTGGTCAAGTTCGCCGCCTCCCGGTTCCGCTCCCGCAGCGAGCCGATGGAGGACATCATCCAGGTGGGCACGATCGGCCTGATCAAGGCGATCGACCGCTTCGAGCTCAGCCGGGGCGTGGAGTTCCCCACGTTCGCGATGCCGACCATCATCGGCGAGATCAAGCGCTTCTTCCGCGACACCTCCTGGTCCGTGCGCGTCCCGCGCCGGCTGCAGGAGCTGCGGCTGGACCTCGCGAAGGCCGGCGACGAACTCGCCCAGCAGCTCGACCGCGCCCCCACGATCGGCGAGCTCGCCGAGCGCCTCGGCATCACGAGGGACGAGGTCGTCGAGGGCATGGCCGCGAGCAACGCCTACACCGCGAGCTCCCTGGACGCGCAGCCCGACGAGGACGAGACCGAGGGCACGCTGGCGGACCGCATCGGCTACGAGGACCACGGCCTCGAGGGGATCGAGTACATCGAGTCCCTGAAACCGCTCATCGCCTCGCTGCCGCCGCGCGACCGCAAGATCCTGTCCCTCCGCTTCGTCGCGGGCATGACGCAGTCCGAGATCGGCGACGAGCTCGGCATCTCGCAGATGCACGTGTCTCGTCTGCTGGCCCGCACGCTGAACAGGCTCAGAAAGGGCCTCACGGTCGAGGAGTGACTCCCCGCCCACCGAGCCCCGCCCGAAGGGTCCATTCCGTCAAGGGATGGGCCCTTCCGCCTTATTGACGGTGGGGTCCGGTATGGGCCACATTGAGCCGGGGGTTCAGGGGGGATGGTGGGACCATGGGGGAGGCGCTGGAAGCGCGGATGCGCGACCGCCTCGGCAGGGAGTGCCTGTACGTGCCGTCGTGCCGGCTCGGGCTGTACGTGGCGCTCCGCCACTGGTGCAGGCCCGGCGGGCGGGTGCTGATGTCACCCGTCAACGACGACGTCATCTTCTTCGTGGTGCTGGCGGCGGGACTGCGTCCCGTCCAGGCGCCGCTGGACCCGAGGGACGGCTCGATCGACGTGTCCGCCGTCCCCGGGGCCACCTGGCGGAGCCTGGACGCGGTCGTCACCACCAATCTGTACGGCAACCCCGACCCGGCGCCCGCGCTGCGCGCCCGCTGCGACGCGCTGGGCATCCCGCTGCTGGAGGACGCGGCGCACGCGATCGGGTCGGTGGCGGACGGCCGGCCGGTCGGCTCGTACGGCGACGCGTCCGTGTTCAGCCTCTCCAAGCACACCGCCGCCAAGACCGGGGGGTTCCTCACGTTCGCCGACCCGGCCCTGCGCAGCGCGCTCAGGCAGGCCCGCGACGCCCTCCTCGCCCCCTCCCGGCTCTCCGCCGAACTCGTCTTCGCCCTACGGCCGTACGCGGAGGCGGGCGTGCGGGGGCTGCGCCTCGCCCGCGCGGCACGGGCCGTGATGCGGCTCCTCGGCATGGCGGAGCGCGAGGGCATACGGATGCCGCTGCGGCCCGATGAGCTGCGGCAGGCGTTGGCGCAGGCGCCCGCGCTCCCTCCGTTCCACTCCTGGGTGCGGGTCGACATGCACGACTACCGGATCAGCCCGGGTCGCGCCCGGCTCCGCCGAACAGCGCGGCTGCTCGACCGCCTCGACGACCGTCTCGCGGCCCATCTCGAAGGCACCCGGCGGCTGCTGGCGAGCCCCTGGGCGGCGCCCGGGCCCGGCCCGGTGCAGCCGCTCTTCCGCGTCCCGCTCCTGGTCGCCGACCGGGACGCGGCCATCGCCGCGCTGGCCCGGCGCCGCATCACCACCGGCTATCTGTACGACCCGCCGCTCGACGACTACGCCTCCGAGCCGTTCACCGTTCCGTCGCCGGACCCGGGACCGGCCCGCTGGTTCGCCCGCCACGCCCTCCCTGCCGATC
Source organism: Streptomyces sp. NPDC049887 (assembly GCF_040656535.1). Taxonomy (NCBI): domain Bacteria; kingdom Bacillati; phylum Actinomycetota; class Actinomycetes; order Kitasatosporales; family Streptomycetaceae; genus Streptomyces; species Streptomyces sp. NPDC049887. The sequence goes on from NZ_JBFAMM010000001.1 coordinate 63,854, forward strand.
CGCTCGGGGCCGAGCGGATCATCGCCGTGCTGGACTCGGCGGGGGTGCGGCCGGCGGGTGCCCCACCGGGCCCCGGCCCGGCCGGCGGCCCCGTGGGCGGGGCCGGTGGCTGAGACGACCCGGGTGCGGCAGCCCGGCACCGCCACCGGCGGAGGGGCGCCCGCCGACGGGGCGGCCGGCGGTTCCGCCGGCGGTGACTCCATGTTCCGCAACGCCTATGCGCTGATGATCTCCACCGGGGTCTCCGCCGCGCTCGGGCTCGGCTTCTGGCTGGTGGCCGCCCGGTACTACACCGAGGAGGCCGTGGGGCAGGGGTCGGCCGCCATCGCCGCGATGCGGCTGCTCGCCTCGATCACCGCGACGACGATGATCGGCGCGGTGGTGCGGTACGTCCCGAGGGCCGGACGGGCCACCGGCCCGCTGGTGTGGCGGACGTACGCGGTCAGCTCGGCCGTCGTGTGCGTCGCCTGTGCGGCGTTCCTGGTCACCCTCGACCTGTGGGGCCCTTCGTACGCGCCACTGCAAGGCCCCGTCGCCGGGGCGGTCTTCACCGCGGCCTGTGTCGCCTGGGCACTGCTCACCCTGCAGGACGGAGTGCTGACCGGGCTGCGCAAGGCGGTCTGGGTGCCGGTGGGCAACGCGGTGTTCTCCATCGGCAAGCTGCTGCTGCTCATCGTGTTCGCGGGCGCCCTACCCGTCCTCGGCGTCTTCGTGTCCTGGGCGGCGGCGATCGCCCTGTCCGTACTCCCCCTCGGCTGGCTGGTGTTCCGACGGCTGATACCCCGTCAGGCCGCTGCGGACCGCCACCGCGAACCGCCGAGGATGCGGGACGTCGGCCGCTTCCTCGCCGGGGACTCCGTCGGCGCCCTGTTCTCCCTGGCGATGATCAACCTGCTGCCGGTGATGGTCGCCGTCCGTTTCGACGCCGCCCACAACGGCTTCTTCTACATCGCGTACACCGTCGGCGGCACGATGGAGTTCATGGCCATCAACATGGCCTCGTCGCTCACCGCACACGCCTCGCACAGCCCCGGCGGCCTCGCCGAGGGGGTACGCGGCGCGCTGCGCCGGATGGCGGTGCTGCTCGTCCCGGTCGTCGTCCTCCTCGTCGTCCTCGCCCCGCTGATCCTCGCCCCGTTCGGCGCCGACTACGCCGAGCACGGCACGACCGTGCTGCGGCTGCTGGCCGCCGCCGCACTGCCACGCGTCGTCGTGGAGCTGTACATCGGCGTCCTGCGCGTCCAGGGCCGTACGGGCGTGCTCGCGGCGCTCCAGGGCGCGATGTGCGCGCTGGTGCTGGGCAGCGCGGCGGTGCTGACGGGCCCGGCCGGAATCTCCGGCGCGGGCCTGGCGATGCTGCTGTCCATGTCGCTCATGGCGCTGGTCTCCGCGCCGGGCGTCCGGGCGGCTCTCGCCGGGCGCGAGCCCCGTACACCGCGCGGGACACGGCCGTTCGCGCCGCGTCGGCGGCCGGCCGCCGACGGCTACGGGACGACCTGGGCGCGCCGGGCGGCCGAACGGCGGACCTCCGCGGCGGCCGGGCAAAACCCGGACCGGACCCGGCAGACCGTGTGTCCGCGGGGTGTGCGCGAGGCGGCGACCCCGGCGTTCGGGATGTCCGTGTGCGGGCCGCCGGAACCTCAGGCGTCCTCGGGGCGTGAGGAGTCCGGCACGGCCGCCTGGCTGTGGCTGCTGCTGGGCCTGGCCGCGGGACTGTTCTGGTTCCCGCTGGCCGGGGCGCGGGACGTCCCGCCCGGACCGCTGTCGGGCCGGGAACTGCTGCATGCGCTGCCGCCGCTGACCGTGACGGCCGGGGTGCTGCTGGTGGTCGTCCACAGCGGGGCCGTGGCGCTGGGCCGGATGCGGCCGGTCCTGCTCACGGCCGCCCTGCTCACCACCGCCGCCGCGCTGCACACCGCACCCGCGCTGCTGGGCGTGCGGCCCGCTCCCGCCACGGGCCCCGGGCACGAGGCCCTGGCGGGCGTCCTGCCGACCGGGGTCTTCGGCGGGGCGGACGTGCTCACCGTCCTGCCGCCCGTACTCCAGTTGCTCTGCCTGGGCCTGGCCGCCACCGCCCTGCGGGCCCTGGGGGTGCCCGGGCGGATCACGGCGGGCACGGTGTGGGTACTGGCGGTGACCGGCTGGGCCGTCCAGGACGCCTTCGCCGCCACGGCGCTGCCGGTGACGGCCGGTTTCCTCGCGGCGGCGGTGGCGGCGCTCGCCCACCGCCGGACGGGCCGCGGCGCCGCCCGGCGGAGGTCCGTCAGCGGCTCGGGACCGGCTGTCTGAACCAGTCGTCCCGGCCGGCGAGCCGGTAGCCCTCCAGGCCCGGTCCGCCGTTCACCGTCAGATCGCAGCCCTCGCCCGGCACCGCGCGGTTCCAGTGGACCATCGCCTTCACCCTGGGCATGGACCTGGCGACCTGCGGGACGGCGGCGTACCACTCGCGCTGCCGCTCGGGGTCGGCCGGATCGGGTACGGTCGCGAACTCGGCCAGCATCAGAGGCTTCTCGTCGGAGATGTTCGCGACCAGCCAGTCATGGCTGGGGCGCTGGCTGCGTTCGAAGTCCTTCCAGTCCGAGGTCTTGTGGCAGGTGTAGTAGTTGTACTGGTCCATCGCGAGCCAGTCGACGTACTCGTCCCCCGGGTAGAGCCGCTTCATCAGGTCGGCGCTGCCGAGGTAGCCGGAGACCGTCCACACCCACACCACGTTGCGCGCGCCGAGCTTCTCGAAGCGGTCCCGCAGGTGCCGGTAGGCGGCGACGTACTCCTCCGGGGTCCCGGCGCCCTCCTTGACACGGGCGTCGACCTCCTGGTCGAAGGAGAGGAAGACCCGCTTCCCGTAGGCCTTGACGCGGCGGATCTGCGGATCGACGATCTCGGCGTCGTACCGTCCCGAAGCGATGTTCCCCCAGCCGAGCTGCGTCTCGGTCCAGCCGGCGTGGTGCGGTTCCTTCCACACCGTGGACTCCCAGGCGAGCATGAGCAGCCGGTCGCGGCCCAGTTCCTGTTCGTCCGGGGTGAGCAGCTGCCCGTCCAGCTCGTTGCCCGACATGTCGTGGTACGTGTACACGAGGTCGAGCCGGCGCCCGATCTTCTTCTCGAACGCGTACACCGGGGCGGTGAGCGAGCTGTTCTCGTCGTAGGGGATGTACGCGCCCCACCAGGCGCCGCAGCGCGGAGCGAGTACGGCGTCGGGGGCACATGGCCCACCCGGGGGCCCGCCGGACACCGCGTTCTGCGGTAGGTCCTCGTCCGCGGGGCCGTCGTCGGCGGTGGCCCAGATCCCGATCCCGGCGAGGAAGGCGGCGACGGTGGCGAGGACGACCGCCGCCCCCGCGTGCCGGCGGGATGCCGAACGCCGTCCGCTCATCGGCCACCGCCGTCGCGTTGAGCGCGTCCGGCCGCGCCGTCGCTCCCCGATCGCGGGACAGTCTCCCCGGCCGGGGTGGCGGGAGGCGCCCCCCGGGAGGACTCAACGGCACGTCCGGCCGCGCCGCGCGTGGCCGCGGGGAGCGGGAGTCCCGGCAGTGCGGCGACGATGGTCGCGAAGGCGGCGAGGGGCAGCAGGAACGCCGTCACCGTGAATCCCCGGACCAGGAACAGCGAGGTGGCGGTGAGCACGCCGATCGAGAGGCTGATCGGCGCGGCCAGCGCGAACGCCTCCAGCCTGGCGCCGGGCCGCAGGCCCTCCGGCTGCGGGTGCAGCAGCGCGAGACCGGGACCGAAGCAGACGAACAGGAGCACGGGTACCCACCTCGCCGGTGAGCCCCCCGGCAGCAGGCTCACCGCGAGCGCCACCCAGCCGGACAGCGCGACGGCGGCTCTGAGCGGGATCTCTTTCGGCATCGGGACTCACCTCGCTGGTGTTCGGTACTCGAGTACGACGCCGTAGGGGTGTTCCTCGACGACGGTGAAGAGCGGGGAGGCGGCCAACTCGCCGCGCAGCGTCGCGAAGCCGCCCGGAGGCAGCAGCCCCTCGCCCGCGGTGTAGATGTCCTGGGTGCGGGTGAGGACGACGTACGCCCTCGTCCCGGGAGGGATGCCGTCGGCCAGATAGCGGGCCGGGTCGGCGAGCATCCGCTCGTTCGCGGGGAGCTCCTGCTCGGCGAAGAACCAGTGCTCCAGTCGGTCGTAGCGGTGCAGTGCCATCGGGAAGGACCCGGTGGCGGCGAGGACGAGGCTCCCCTCGGGCGCCCGGTCAATGGCCCTGGTGACCAGTGCCGTCTCGGCGGGCGGGGTGTAGTTCATCCTCTCCTTGCCGTAGTACGACGGCAGGAATCCGGCGGCGAGCGCCACCAGCGACACGGGCAGCGCGACGCGGGCCACTCGCCGGCGCACGGTTCCGGAGCGCGCCGAGGCGTCCCGGCGCGCGCCGGCGGCCGGGACGAGGGCCGCGGCGGCGAAGAACGCGGCGCCGGGCAGCCCGAACAGATAGACGCGGAAGAGCATTTCGCCGCCGTAGTCGTTGACGGCGAACAGCGGCAGCGGAGCCGCCGACACCAGCAGCAGCGGCAGGGCGCTCCGGGTCAGCCTGCGCCGCGTGAACACGGCGGCCGCGGCGAGCACGGCGATCGCGAGCACCATCGAGACGTTGGCCCGGCCGGCGAGTTCGGGCCCCGGCCCGGTGAGCTGTCCGGCGTACCCCGCACGGGAGTTGCGGGTCAGTTCGCCCAGAGACTCGCGCAGGGTGCCGAGCGTCTCCATGAACAGCGGCCGCCCCATCGTCAGGTCCCAGGCCAGCATCAGCGCCCCGGCCATGGCGAGGAGCCCGTAGTTGCGGTAGCGGCGGGTGAGGATCAGGGCGAACAGCGATACGCACAGCATCACCGGGGTCAGCTGGTGCGAGGCGTTGATCGCGACGATCAGGGGTGCGAGGACCAGCAAGCAGACGGCGCGCTGCCGCCTGCCGGTCGGCGGCGGCACGGCGGCCGCTGCCGGGTCGAGGAAGGTACGGTCGCGCAGCCTCCCGGCCGAGCCCGGCAACACGAAGTGGCGCAGCACCACGGTCAGTACGGTCAGGTGCAGGAGGTACGCGAAGCCCTGCGGGGCGAGGTAGTCCTGGCCGACCCAGTTGGCGAGCTGGAAGATCCAGACTCCGGTCCACACCAGCCGCCAGTCCTCGGTGAAGGTCCGGTACAGCAGGACCAGCACGGGCAGCAGCAGCAACCCCAGCACCACCGGGGCCCAGTTGAGATACGCGGCGGCGCTCTCGACGCCGAAGGCGCGCACCAGGGCGGCGTTGAGGCCGAAGAAGCCGGGCCACTGGTCGTAGGCCGACATGTTCCCCGACAGAGAGGCGTGGGGCCGCAGTTCGCCGTTGCCGAGGAGGGTGCCGACGACGGCGTCGTGCTTGGAGGCCCAGGGGTAGCGCACCGAGTCGTAGAGCACCGCGGGTGGGGCCTTGAGCGCGAGCAGCATCGCCACGCAGTACGCGGCCGGCCACCAGGGCGCGGTGCCCGCGCGCCGCAGCGCGAGCAGGAATCCGCCGGTGAGCACCAGCAACGCGGCGAAGAACACGGCCGGCAGCCGGTCGAGGAGCCCGTACTCCCCCATCGTGCGGAAGCCGATGCGTGGCAGCCCGTACGTCCACAGGCCGAGGCCGAGGAGCAGCGGGAGCCAGGCGAGGTCGGGGAGGGGCGGCCGGCTCCGCGGCCGCCCGCCGGGCCGGGCGGGTGGCCGGTGGTCCTCGGTCCGCTCCAAGGGCGACAGCGCGCTGCTCCCGGTGACCGGTGTGGGCACGCGTTGCTGCTGCACCGTGCGACTCCCCCCACGGATGTGGCCGCGGCTGTCACGCCGCTGCCCCTTCAGCGAAGTATAGGAACCTGGTTCTGATTTGGGATGCTCTCCACCATCTTCACCCGTCAGCCCGCGAATTCCGGGCCCCGCACGACCGCCCGCGCCCGCCGGTAGAGACGCCATCCCACGGTGGGCAGCGAGTCCGGGTACGGGGCGGCCCTCGCACCCGTGCCGTCCATCCACGCCTCGACATCGGCGACGGTGTGGCCGCGGCGCACGATGAGCCGGGAGATCCGGTACGCCTCGTCGGTCTGCGAGCTGAGCGCGTGGCGTACGGCGACGGCGGAGTCGTACCCGGCCGCCCGGGCGGCCCGGCGCACGGCCCGGCTGTTGTAGCCGTGCGGATAGGCGAGATGGCGCACCTCGTGGCCGAGCGCGTCCTCCAGGACGGCCTTGGAGTGGCGCAGTTCGTACCGCAGCCGCCGGGCCCCGAGCGTGTCGAGCTGCGCGTGGGTGACGGTGTGGCCGCCGACCTCCACGCCGTACCGCTCCAGCAGCGGGGCCTGGGCGAGCGTCATCATCGGGGCGGGCGGCAGCAGACTGCGGAGTCCCGGGGTGATGGCGCCGGTGGTGAGATACGCGGTCGCGGGCAGTCCGCGGTCGGCGAGGGCCTCGGCGGTGGGTCCGGGCAGATCGGCGAAGCCGTCGTCGAAGGTGAGGGCGACGGGCCGGGGCGGCAGGGGCGCGCCGCGTCCGGCGAGGTGGTCGGAGAGGGTGCTGATCCTGATCGGCGTGCGGCCGCTGGCGACGACCGCGTCGAGCTGGGCGGCGAACTCCGCGGGAGAGACGGTGAACTCGGCGATCCAGTCGGGCGGATCGTCCATGACGGCGTGGTAGAGCAGGACGGGAATGCGGGCTGCTCTGCGCTCTTGGCGTGCGTGGGCCCCCTGGGGCTCGGCACGCTCTCGGGGCCCTCGGATGGCGGAAGGCCCATGAGGTCTGTGAGGTCTGTGAGGCGTGCGAGGCTCATGTGGCATGCAGGGCTCCTGCGGTGCTCGCGACGAGGTCATCTCTCCTCCCAGGGGAGCGGAAGGCCGCGGACCCTGCGGCGGGCCCTGACGTAGCCGAGGGGCCCGGCGAGCATCCCGCGCCGCTCCAGCCGGGAGAGGCTGCGTGGCCACGGATGGCCGCCGGCCCCGTGCTCCCCTGGCACTCCCACGGCGCCGTCGCGGTGCGCGGTCGTCGCCCGGGCGTGGGCGAGGCCGCGGGGCAGCCGGGCGAGCAGCGCCGGCAGCAGACCGGGCCGCCGGGCGACGAGCGCGGTGAGGTACGCGGTGAGGCCGGCGCCGTAACCGAACGCCTGGTTCCGCAGGTCGCGCCCGGTCTCCCGATGGTGGTGCCAGACCAGTGCGTCGGGCGTGTACCGCAGTCGATGGCCGTCGGCGAGGATCCGTACGAACGCGTAGAGGTCGTCACCACCACGAGCCGCGGTCCCGGTGCCGGTCGCGGGATCGAAACCGCCGGCCGCCCGGAGCGCCCGGGCGCGGAAGGCCATGTTGGCGCCGGAGCCGAAACGGCCCGCGGTGAAGGGGAACAGCGGATCGTCGGCGGGCGGCCGCGCCGGGTCGTACGTGCGGGGGGCGAAGCCCTTGGCGAAGCCTCCGTGGCTCTCCAGCAGGATCTGGGCGGGTGTCCCGAGCCGGGCGGGGAGGATCAGCCCCGTGACACAGCCGATGCGGGGGTCCTCGGCGAACGGCGCCGTGAGCGCGGTCAGCCACTGCGGGTCGGCGACGACGTCGTCGTCGGTGAAGGCGAGCACGGTGCCGTCGGCGACGGCGACACCGCGGTTGTGGGCGACGGCGAGACCCGGCACGGGCTCGCGCACGTACCGCACCCGCTCGCTGTACTTCCGCTCGATCAGCTCCCGGGTGGCGCCGGTCAGCGGCGCGTTGTCGACCACGACGACCTCGAAGTCCGGATGGTCCTGGGCGAGCAGGGAGTCCAGGGCGCGGGCGAGCGGTCCGGGGCGCTCACGGGTGGCGACGACGACGCTGGTCCGGGGCGGAGCGGCCCGCTGCCCGTCCCCGCCCGGAGCGGCGGGAACCGAGGGCGTGGCAGGGTACGGAGCCCCGCGACGGCGGCCGGCGGCTCGGCGCGCCGGGCGGCCCGCGGCGCCCGGCGCCAGTCGGCCACGGGCCGCCGCGGCCAGGACCTCCGCCGGATCGGACCCGTCCGGCACGGTCGCGGTGAGGGTGCCGACGGGACGGCCCCGCCGCCGTACCAGCACGAACACCTCCCCCGGCCCCACGGGGGGCCCGCCGGGCCCGGGACGCAGGGCGAGCACACCGTGGGCGGGGGCGCCCCGGGAGGCGTGCGGTTGTGCGGACGACGGCGGATCGAGGGTGTCGAGGTCCAGCTCGGCGACCTGCATGGCGCGTGGTCGCGGCGGGAGGGACGGGTGGTTCGGCATTCAGGTCTCCCCGAGTGGTGTCGTCGGCGCGCCGCCCTTGCGCGGCCGGTGCGGTCCGGGTCCGGTCAACCGGAGCACGACCGGTCCGGTCGGCGCCCTTCTGGTGCGGTCCGCACCGGTCCGGTCGGCGCCCTGCTGGTGCGGTCCGCACCGGTCCGGTCGACCGGTGCGGCCCCCGTTCCGGTGCGGTCCGGGTGCGACCGGTGCGCGCCCGGTGTTCGTCGGCCCCGTCCCGGCCGCGGTCCGGTGCGACCGGTGCGCCAACACGCGAGACGACCGGTGCGCCGGTCGGCCGGGGTCAGTCACCCCTCAGCCGGCCGATCCGGCTGAGGGTCCGCTGCGCGTACCCGGCGAGACGGGGCCGGCCGCGGACGAAACTGTGGGCGCGCCGCCCCGGCTCGCGGCTCAGCCGGTGCAGCGCGGCCGCGGGTCCCGGCCGGACGGACGAGCCCTCGCGGACGCGGAGTTCCCCGGTCTTGAGCGCATCCTTGTACTCGGCGGCGCCGCGGCCGAGGTCGAGCATCCCGATGCCGGCGTCCGCCGCGGCCTCGGCCATCCGCAGATGCAGGATCAGCCCGGGCGAGAACTTCGCGTACGAGGTGTCGTAGGCCGGGAACCAGCAGGACAGCACCGTGCGCGAGCGCAGCCCGAAGTGCGCGGCGACCGGGCGCTCCGCCGCGTACAGCACGGACAGCACGCCCGAGCAGCCCGGCGTCCGCGTGTCGTGGAGCCGCCGCACAAGCGTGCTGATCCACTCCCGGGCGAAGCGGTCCCGACGGCCGGTCCTCCGGTACTGGGCGGACTTCCAGGCCATGAGCGTGCGCAGCGCCGAGGGGTCGCGCTCGTCGAAGACGAACCGCACCTCGCCCGCCTGCCGGCCCAGCCTGCGCTCCTTCGCCGTGGTGGTCCTGAGGAACTTCGGCGACTGCTCGCGCAGCCGCTCCTGGTACGCGGCGTACCCCTCGCCCACGTCGATCACCGGCGAGGCGAACTCCTCGGCACCGCCCGGCTCGAAGAGGCCCTGCCCCGCCTCCAGGTTGTCGAACTCCCACACGGAGAGCGCGCAGGCCCGCAGCAGCTCGCGCGCGGAGAGGACCAGCCCGGGCCGCAGCACGGCCCCCTGGCAGTCGGAGACGCCGAACCCGATGGCCCGGCCGCGCCCGAACGGGCCCTTCTCGTAGGGGAAGAAGCCGGCCGGTCCTCCGTCGTCCTCGACGACCGCGACCCTGGCGGCCGGTCGCACCCCGGCGACGGCCAGGGTGAACTCCGGTTCCATGAACGGACTGGCGGGCGCACCGGACTTGGCGCGCAGCTCACGCCAGGACTCGGCCTCCCCCTCGACCAGCTCCCCCGGCCTGACGACACGAATGCGCACACCGCTCAACTCGACCCCCCGGTCTCCCCCTCGCGCTTTCCCGGACAGGACGGTACCGGCCGAAAACGCCCCGCAACAGGGAGTGAGGGTCAAGCTGTGGACAACCCGGGAAGAGGTGTGAAGTCCTGTGCAAGGCGGTGCCATTGGGGCGAATCGCGGGGCGTGACGCCCCGGACCGACGCGCCGAACCCGTCAGCCGGACCACCGGCGGCTCCGGCGGGCGCGAACCCCCGGCGTTCGCGCCCCCGCCGGTTCCTCAAGCCGCTCGCGCCCCCCGTCGCCACACCTCGCGCACCAGCGGAACCCCCGGACGGTAGGCCAGATGGACATGGCTCGGGGCGTCCAGGACGGCGAGGTCGGCGCGGGCGCCGGGCGCGAGGCGGCCGATGTCGGTGCGGCGCAGTGCGGCGGCGCCGCCCGCCGTGGCGGACCAGACGGCCTCGTCCGGAGTCATCCCCATGTCCCGTACCGCCAGGGCGATGCAGAACGGCACGGAGGAGGTGAACGACGAGCCCGGGTTGCAGTCCGTCGACAAGGCGACGGTCACCCCGGCGTCGAGCAGCCGGCGGGCGTCGGGCCACTCGGCCCGGGTGGAGAACTCGGCACCCGGGAGCAGGGTCGCGACCGTGTTCCCGCTCGCGAGGGCGTCGACGTCCGCCTGGGTGAGGTGTGTGCAGTGGTCGGCCGAGGCCGCCTCCAGCTCGACGGCGAGCCGGACGCCGGGGCCGTAGGTCAGCTGGTTGGCGTGCACGCGCGGAACGAGTCCCCTGGCCGCCCCCGCGGTGAGGATCGCACGGGCCTGGTCCTCGTCGAACGCGCCCTTCTCGCAGAACACGTCGACCCAGCGGGCGTGCGGGGCGCAGGCGTCGAGCATCTCGCCCGTCACGAGCGCGACGTACGCGGCGGGGTCGTCGGCGTAGTCGGGGGACACGATGTGGGCACCGAGGTAGGTCACCTCCTCGGTGTGCCGCGCGGCGATACGCAGGGCGCGGGCCTCGTCGGCCACGGTGAGCCCGTACCCGGACTTGGTCTCGAACGTGGTGGTGCCCTGGCGCAGCGCCTCGTCGAGGTGGCGCGTGAGGTTCGCCTCGAGTTCCTCGTCCGTGGCGGCGCGGGTGGCGGCGACGGTCGTCCTGATCCCGCCCGCCGAATAGGCGCGGCCGGACATACGGGCGTTGAACTCGGCGGTGCGGTCGCCGGCGAACACGAGATGCGAGTGCGAGTCCACGAACCCGGGGATGACGGCGCGGCCGCCCGCGTCGTGGCGCTCGTCGGCGTCCGGGGCGTCGGCGGCGCGGCCGGCCCAGGCGACGCTGCCGCCGTCGAGGACGAGGGCCGCGTCCTCGATCAGACCGAGCGGGCTGCCGTCACCGAGGGCGGGATCATTGGTGACGAGGGTGCCGATACGGGTGATGAGAGTGCTGCTCATGATTCCTCTCCGTGGCCTTCCGTCCCCCTGGGAGAGGGCACACCGTGACGGGTGCCATGCTTCCACAGGCCCCTCTCACCGGCTCTCGCCGCCCCGGGTGCCGGGCAGGGTCACCGTGCGCGTGTCAGACGATCCTCGAGCCGTACACGTGGTCGACCGGCATCGTCATCAGCACCCTGCGGTCGGACACCATCACCGAGCGGTACTCGTCCCAGTCCGGGTGCTCACCGGCGGCCCGGCGGTAGTACTCCACCAGCGCCTCCACCTCGGGACCGTGCGGATCGGTCCCCGGCCCGGTAAGGGTCACCGTGCCCTCGGCCGTCGCCCAGGCCCAGCCGTCGGGACTGGTCACCTCCAGGGCGGCGCGCGGGTCCCGGCGGAGGTTCGCCGTCTTCGCCCGCCCCTCGGTCATCGAGACGTGGAGGACGTCGGCGTCCCGGTCGTAGTAGGGCATGACCGGCGAGAGCTGCGGGCGCCCGTCCGACTTGATGGTCGCCAGGACTCCGAGACGGCTCTCCGCGAGCAGCGTGCGCGGGTCGAAAGAGGTGGCGTTCATGTCCGGTGCAACCCCGGCCCGGCCCGGGCCATTCCCGGGGTGTGCGGCCGCATGGGCCCCTCCGCCTGGCGCCTCGACGGTGCCGGCCGAAGCGGTGGACGGTCCCCGGGCCCTCCGCCGGTCCCCACGGCGACCGGGGGCGCGGCCGGCGTCGGCACGCACGGCCCGAGCGACCGCCCGAGGCCCGGAGACCCGTGCCCCGGAAACCCGGGTGCCAGGGGCCCGGAGGCCCGTGGCGCAGGCGCTCAACAACCCCACCACCAGGGAGAAATGACCCACCGCACCCCACCGTGGGGACCTTCTCCCGTGCGTCACCCGGGCGAGTGATCCTGCCCCGGAGCGCTGGATTCCGCCGACCTCGCCAGGGCAAGGCCGGGATGTCAGCTCCCGCATACGCCACGGCACATGCAACGGCCCCCGGCCGGGACCGGCATCCCGAACGAGGGCCTCACCACCCGGGAAGCAGGACCTTCCCGATGGCTGTCACGAAGCTTGACGCGGCCCGAAGCGCCCGGTGAGCCGCTCAGCCGCGCAGCGCCGCGATCGCCTCCGTCAGGGCCGAGGGCACATCCGGCACCAGGGTGTGGACCCCGTCGCGAACGACCTGGCGCCCGGCCACGACCGTGTGACGGACGTCCGCCGACGTGGCCGCGAAGACCGCGGTCTCCGCGCCCAGCCGCGGCAGCGGGCCGGCCGTGCGCACCGAGTCCAGTGCGACGGTGGTGAAGTCGGCGAGCGCTCCCGGCTCCAGACGTCCCGCGTCGTCCCAGCCGAGCGCCGCGTGGCCGTCCGCAGTCGCTGCGCGCAGCAGGGACGCGGCCGTCCAGTGGCCGCGGGTACGCGTGCGCAGCCGTTCGTCCATCTCCATCGCGCGCGCCTCCTCCAGGATGTCGATCACCGCATGGCTGTCGCTGCCGAGCGACAACGGTGAACCGGCCTGCTGGAGGGCCTTCGCGGGGCCGATGCCGTCGGCCAGGTCCCGTTCGGTGGTGGGGCACATGCAGGTGCCGGTTCCGCTGTCGCCGAGGAGGCGGATGTCCTCGCCCGTGAGATGGGTGTTGTGGACTCCCGTGGTGTGCCGGCCGAGCACGCCGTGGTCGGCGAGCAGCCGCGCCGGCGTGCAGCCGTGCACCCTCAGGCAGGCGTCGTTCTCGGCGGTCTGCTCGGAGAGATGGACGTGCAGGGGCGCCCCGTGCTCCGCCGCCCAGGCGGCAACCACGGGCAACTGCGCCGCGGGGACCGCGCGCACGGAGTGGACCGCCGCGCCGATCCGGGCCGCCTCCCCGCCCTTGAGCAGGGACACCCGCTCGGCCCACGCCTCGGCGGTGCCGTCGGAGAAGCGGAGTTGGTGCTGGTCCGGGGGCTCCCCGCCGTGCTTGTTCGTGATGGCCGAGGACAGGTACGCCGTGTCGAGCAGCGTGATGCGGATGCCCGCGTCCGCCGCGGCGGCGATCATCGCCTCGCCCATCGCGTTGGGGTCGGCGTAGGGCTTGCCGCCGGGCGCGTGGTGCACGTAGTGGAACTCGCCGACGACCGTGATCCCCGCCAGCGCCATCTCCGCGTACACGGCGCGCGCCAGGGCGTGGTAGTTCTCCGGGGTGAGCCGGGAGGCGACCTGGTACATGAACTCGCGCCAGGTCCAGAAGGTGCCGGAGCCGACCTGCACCAGGCCGCGCAGCGCCCGGTGGAAGGCGTGCGAGTGGGCGTTGGCCAGTCCGGGGACGGTCAGGCCGCGCAGCACCTCGGCGCCCGGTTCCGGGGTCTCCGCCCCCCTGCGGACGGCCGTGATCCGGCCGTCCGCGACGTCCAGGGACACGCCCGGCTCGACGTGCGTGCCGAGCCAGGCGTGCTCCAGCCAGTACGTCGTCACCTGCACGCGAGGCCCTCCAGTACGTCGGCGAGTGCGAAGACCCCGGCGACGCAGTCGTCCTCCGCGGCGTACTCGGCCGGGGAGTGGGAGACGCCCGTCGGGTTCCGAACGAACAGCATGGCGGTCGGCACGGCCGCGGAGAGGATTCCGGCGTCGTGTCCCGCGCCGGTGCCGAGCAGCGGAGCCCGTCCGCCCAGCAGCCGGCCGATCTCGTCGCGCAGGGTGTGGCCGAACTCGACGACCGGGGTGAACGACTCCCGTACGACCGCGAGGTCGACGCCGTCGCGCTGGGCGCGGTCCTTGGCGGCCTGCTCGATCGCGGCGACGACCGCGTCGAGGGTGGCCTGGTCGGCGGCGCGCGAGTCGAGCCAGCCGCGGACGAGGGACGGGATGGCGTTGACGCCGTTCGGCTCTACGGAGACCTTGCCGAAGGTGGCGAGCGCGCCCGCCAGTTCGGCCTCGCGCCGGGCGGCCAGAACGGTCTCCGCGTATGTCAGCATCGGGTCGCGGCGGTCGGCGAGGTGGGTGGTGCCCGCGTGGTTGGCCTCGCCGCGGAAGTCGAAGCGCCAGCGGCCGTGCGGCCAGATGGCACTTGCGATGCCGACGGGGTCGCCGGAGACGTCCAGGGCGCGGCCCTGCTCGACGTGCAGTTCCACGAACGCGCCGATACGGGCGAGGCGTTCGGGGTCGGCGCCGATGGTCTCCGGGTCGTGCCCGGCGGCCTCCATGGCCTCGGGCAGGCGCACGCCGTCGGCGTCGCGCAGCGCGTACGCCTGCTCCTTCGTCAGCTGCCCGGCCGTGAGACGGGAGCCGACGCAGGCCAGGCCGAAGCGCGCCCCCTCCTCGTCGCCGAAGTTGGTGATCGCGAAGGGCCGGGTGAACTCCGCACCCCTGCGGCGGAGCTCGTCGAGCGCGGCGAAGGAGGACACGACGCCGAGGGGGCCGTCGAAGGCGCCGCCGTCGGGCACGGAGTCCAGATGGGAGCCGGTGACGACGGCGTCCCCGGCGGTGGGGTCGCCCAGCCAGGCCCACTGGTTGCCGTTGCGGTCGGTCTCGTGGGCGAGGCCGCGGGCCTCGGCCTGCTCCCTGAACCAGTGGCGGCAGTCGGCGTCGGCCCCCGTCCAGGCGTACCGGCGGTATCCGCCGCTGCTCGCGTCCCGGCCGATGCGCTGCAGATCGGCCCACATCTCCTGGAACGAGCGGGGCCGCGGAGCCGCGGACCCACCGTCGTCGGGGGCGTCCATGGGGCGGCCGCCCGCGGGAGGGCCGCCCGGCTGCCGGTCGTGCACGGTCACCGGGCATCACCCTCCCGCATCGGGACGCGGACGCCCTTCGCCTCGGACACGGACTCGGCGATGTCGTAACCGGCGTCCACATGCCGGATGACGCCCATCCCGGGGTCGTTGGTCAGCACACGGCGGATCTTCTCGCCGGCGAGCGCGGTGCCGTCCGCGACGGTGACCTGGCCGGCGTGGACGGAACGGCCCATGCCGACGCCGCCGCCGTGGTGGATCGACACCCAGGAGGCACCGGAGGCCACGTTGACCATGGCGTTCAGCAGCGGCCAGTCGGCGATGGCGTCCGAGCCGTCGAGCATCGCCTCGGTCTCGCGGTACGGGGAGGCGACGGAGCCGCAGTCGAGGTGGTCGCGGCCGATGGCCAGCGGGGCCAGGAGCTCACCGTTCGCGACCATGTCGTTGAACCGCTCGCCGGCACGGTCCCGCTCGCCGTAGCCGAGCCAGCAGATACGGGCCGGAAGGCCCTGGAAGTGGACGCGCTCGCCGGCCATCCTGATCCAGCGGGCCAGGGACTCGTTCTCCGGGAAGAGGTCGAGGATCGCCCTGTCGGTCCTGGCGATGTCGGCGGGGTCGCCGGAGAGCGCCGCCCAGCGGAACGGGCCCTTGCCCTCGCAGAAGAGGGGCCGGATGTAGGCGGGCACGAAGCCGGGGAACGCGAACGCCCTCTCATAGCCCGCCAGTTGTGCCTCGCCGCGGATCGAGTTGCCGTAGTCGAAGACCTCGGCGCCCGCGTCCATGAAGCCGACCATGGCCTCGACGTGCCGCGCCATGGACTCGCGGGCGCGGGTGGTGAACCCGGCCGGGTCCTTGGCCGCGTACGAGGCCATGTCGTCGAGGTCGACGCCCGCCGGGAGGTAGGCCAGCGGGTCGTGCGCGGAGGTCTGGTCGGTGACGATGTCGATCGGCGCGCCCATCGCGAGCAGCTGCGGAACCAGCTCGGCCGCGTTGCCGAGAACGCCGATGGAGAGCGGGCGGCGGGCGTCACGGGCCTCGGTGGCCAGCCGGAGCGCGTGTTCCGGGCTGTCGGCCCTCACGTCGAGGTAGCGGTGCTCGATACGGCGCTCGATGGCCCGGGGGTCGCAGTCGATGCAGATGGCGACGCCGTCGTTCATGGTGACGGCGAGCGGCTGGGCACCGCCCATGCCACCGAGTCCGGCGGTCAGCGTGATCGTGCCGGCCAGCGTGCCGCCGAACTTCTTGGCAGCCACGGCCGCGAAGGTCTCGTACGTGCCCTGGAGGATGCCCTGGGTGCCGATGTAGATCCAGGAACCGGCGGTCATCTGGCCGTACATGGTGAGGCCGAGGGCCTCCAGGCGCCGGAACTCCTCCCAGTTCGCCCAGTCGCCGACGAGGTTGGAGTTGGCGATCAGCACGCGGGGCGCCCACTCGTGGGTCTGCATCACGCCGACCGGGCGGCCGGACTGGACGAGCATCGTCTCGTCCTGCTTCAGCGTCCTCAGCGTGCGGACCATCGCGTCGAAGGAGCGCCAGTCGCGGGCGGCCTTGCCGGTGCCGCCGTAGACGACGAGCCTGTCGGGGTGCTCGGCGACCTCCGGGTCGAGGTTGTTCTGGAGCATGCGCAGCGCGGCTTCCTGCTGCCACCCAAGGGCGCTCAGTTCCGTACCACGCGGTGCCCGTACGGGGCGGGGTCCAGACATGCCGATGCCTCCTCGCGGCTTTGATTCGACTATTCACATCCTGGCGCTCTGAATAAGTCCAGTCAACAGGGCCTCGCGCAGAGTGCGGGAACGCGGAGCGGGGCGCACCACCCGCGGCCGCGGGGAGCCGGCACGGTCCCCCGGTACGGGTGGGCCCCGCCCCCGGCACGGATGATTGACTGGCGACCATGGCGCATCAGGCTTCAGACCGTCGTGACCAGGCCGTACGAGCAGCCGTGGAACAGGGCCTGCTCACGGAGACCGACCCCGTCGCCGGAATTCTCGACATCGCCGGCGTACGGGCCTCGGCCGCCGCGCTGCGGGCAGCCTTCGAGGAGATCACCGACGCCCCCGTCCTCCACGCCTTCGCCGTGAAGGCCGCACCGCTGGTGCCGGTGCTGCGGCTGCTGGACTCCGAGGGGATCGGGGCGGAGGTCGCGAGCCCGGGCGAGCTCGCACTGGCGCTCGCCGCCGGGGTACGGGCGGAGCGGATCGTGCTGGACTCGCCGGCCAAGACCCGGGCCGAGCTGAACGAGGCGCTCGGCCTCGGGATCGCCGTCAACGCCGACAACCTCCAGGAGCTCGCCCGCATCGACGCCCTGGTGCGCTCCGGGGCCGGGTCCGGCTCCGGGGCCGGGTCCGGCTCCGGTTTCGGGTCCGGCCCCGGTTTCGGGGCCGGCTCCGGGGGCTCGCAGCTCGGGCTCCGCGTCAACGCGCAGATAGGCGCCGGCGCGATCGGGGCGCTGTCCACGGCCACCGCGACCTCGAAGTTCGGCGTCGCCCTCCGCGACGAAGGCACCCGCGAACGCGTCGTGCGCGCGTACCTCGACCGGCCCTGGCTGACGCGCCTGCACACCCACTCGGGCTCGCAGGGGCTGGGCCTGGAGCTCATGACCCAGGGCGTCCGGGCCGTGTACGAGCTGGCCGAGGAGATCAACGCGACCGCCGGCCGGCAGCAGATCGACACCATCGACATCGGCGGCGGGCTGCCGGTCAACTTCGCCACCGACGAGGAGACCCCGACCTTCTCCGACTACGCCCGGGCGCTGCGGAGCGCGGTCCCCGGACTGTTCGACGGACGCTACGGGCTGGTCA
Organism: Streptomyces sp. NPDC049887; assembly: GCF_040656535.1. Taxonomy (NCBI): domain Bacteria; kingdom Bacillati; phylum Actinomycetota; class Actinomycetes; order Kitasatosporales; family Streptomycetaceae; genus Streptomyces; species Streptomyces sp. NPDC049887. The sequence goes on from NZ_JBFAMM010000001.1 coordinate 81,344, forward strand.
CCGAGTTCGGCCGGTCACTGCTCGCCAAGCACGGCACGGTCCTCACCCGCGTCGAGTACACCAAGACCACCGGCGCCCGGCCCATCGCCGTCACCCACGCGGGTGTCCAGGTCGCCACCCGCACCGTGTACGACCCGGCCTCGTGGCCGCTGCGGATCGCCGCTTACGACGCCGAGGGCGCGCCGAAGGCCGGTGCCACCGTGGTCCAGGACGTCGCGGGGCCGGCCTGCTTCGCGGGCGACCTGCTGGCGGAGGCGCGGGAGCTGCCCCTGCTGGAGCCGGGTGACGTGGTCGCCGCACTCGACACCGGGGCGTACTACTTCAGCAGCCACTACGCCTACAACAGCCTCGCCCGGCCGGGCGTCCACGGCTTCCACGCGGATTCGGGCGGGGTCCGGTTCTCGACCGTACGGGCGCCGCAGACGGTCCGGGAGATAGTGGCCGAGTCGGGCGGGGACCGGCCCGACGCGCTGCTGTAGCGGGCGACTGTCGTACCCCGGTGGTTCCATGAAGCCATGACAAGCAGAAGTGTCGTCGTCGAGCGGCGCATCGCCGCGCCCGTGGACCGCGTCTGGGACGCGCTGACCGACGTCGAGGGCTCCCAGCGGGTCCTCAGCGGCGTGGAGCGCATCGAAAAGCTCACGGAAGGCCCCTTCGGCGTCGGCACCCGCTGGCGCGAGACCCGGCGGATGTTCGGCAAGGAGGCCACCGAGGAGATGTGGGTGACGGCCAGTGAGCCGACCGAGCGGTTCGTCGTCGAGGCCGACAGCCACGGCACGCACTACGTGTCGGAATTCGCGCTGCGCCCCGACGGCCCGGAGACGACGACGGTCCGGATGACGTTCTCCGGCAGCACGCCCGGAGGCGTCGCGGGGCTGCTCGCCAAGGTGCTCGGCCCACTGGGCGAGCGGGCCGTGGCCAAGGCCGTCGCGAAGGACCTCGCCGACGTCGCTGCCGCGGTGGAGGCGCGCGGCGACTGACGCCGGGTGCGGCGGCCATGCCCCGGCCGACGGCCGCGGCGGCACGGCCCGTACGGATGCCCCTGGACCGCGATCGGTTCCGTGCCCCTGCCGGGAGCCGCGGGACGGTCCCCGGCCGCACCGCGCCGTACCGCCCTGACGCGAGCGGCGGCCGTCGCGGGCACCACGACAGGTACGGGACACCGGGCGGCGGGCAGCGCCCCGCGGCCGTCCGGTCCGTCGGCCCGACCCCGCGCCCCGGACGGCCCAACGGACCGGCGTGCCAAAGGCATCAAGGACCCCTGGTCGGGCAGAGACTTTCCCAGCCGGCAACGGGAACGGGAGAGGATCCATGGCCACATCCACGTCCGCGGGACCGCAGGAGCACGAGGGGTCACTGAAACGCGCCATCGGCCCCAAGCTGATGATCCTCTTCGTCATCGGCGACATTCTCGGCACCGGCATCTACGCCACGACCGGGAAGGTCGCGGGGAAGATCGGCGGAGCGCTGTGGCTGCCGTTCCTGATCGGCTTCGTGGTGGCCCTGCTGACTGCGGCGTCGTACGTCGAACTCGTGGGCAAGTACCCGAAGGCGGCGGGGGCCGCGCTCTACACCCAGAAGGCGTTCCGGCTGCCCTTCCTGACCTTCATCATCGCGTTCATGGTCATGTGCTCGGGCCTGTCGTCCGCGAGCGCCGCCGCCCGCGCGTTCAGCGGTGACTACTTCCAGGAGTTCACCGACGCGATCCCGCCGACCGCGATCGCGATCGCCTTCATCCTCGGTCTCGCCGCGATCGCCCTGCGGGGCGTCGCCGAGTCGGTGAAGACGAACATGGTGCTGACGCTGGTCGAACTGTCCGGTCTGGCCGTGGTCCTGGGCATCGGCGCCTGGGCCGTGATGAGCGGCGGCGGGGAGCCGTCCCGGCTGGGCGAGTTCCACTCGAGCGGCACCGGCTACGCCCTGCTGACGAGCGTGCTCGGCGCCACGGCACTGGGCTTCTTCGCCTTCGTCGGTTTCGAGGACTCCGTCAACATGGCGGAGGAGACGAAGGACCCGGTCCGCACGTTCCCCCGCGCCATCTTCATCGGTGTCGGGGTGACCGGCACGATCTACGTCCTCGTGGCGCTGGTTTCCTCGCTGCTCGTGGACTACCGGGTGCTCGCGGCGTCCGACGGCCCGCTGCTGGAGGTCGTGAAGGCCGGCGGCGTCGACTTCCCGCCGAAGCTGTTCGCGGCCATCGCGCTCTTCGCGGTCACCAACTCCGCGCTGATCAACATCATGATGGCCTCGCGGCTCTGCTACGGCCTCGCCAACGAGAAGGTGCTGCCGCGCGGCATGGCCCGGGTGCTCCCTCACCGCCGCACTCCCGTCACCGGCATCGTCTTCGTCACCCTGATCGCCATCGGCCTCGTCTCGACCGGTGAGATCGAAGGGCTCGGCGACACCACCGCGTTCCTGCTGCTGTGCGTCTTCGCCGTGGTCAACGTGGCGGTGCTGGTGCTGCGCAAGGACCGCGTCGAGCACGCCCACTTCCGTACCCCGACGGCCCTTCCGGTGCTGGGGGCGATCACCTCCGTCATCCTGGCCAGCCCGCTCTCGGAACGCGGTTCGGACGTGTACATCCGGGCCGGGGTGCTGATCGCCGTCGGCATCCTGCTGTGGGTCGTGAACAAGCTGTGGATGAGGCTGCGGCACGAGGAGACGGCGGCCTGGGGCTCCGCGGACTGAGGTCCCGGCCGGGACCCGGCGGACCGGCACCCCACGTGCCCGGGGCTCCGCGGGCCGTGCAACGGTTGGCCGGGACCCGCTCCCGGTCGCGGCGAGGAGGCGGAGGGTCCCGGCAAGGAGCCGGTGGGTCCCGGCGAGGAGCCGGTGGGGTCCTGGCGTGGGCCCGGTCCGGTGGAGGGCGTCCGGGCTGAGCGGCCTGTGGCGATGTCAGGCCCGGCGTGCGGACGGGGCGGTCCGCGCGGTGCCGGGAACGGGGCGGCCCATGCCCAGGCGCTGGCCGATCCGGCTCATCGTCTGGGACATGCGGGACGGGAAGGCGTCAGGGTCGGGAATGGTCACCGGCCGCACGCGTCCGTTGTGCAGGGCGGAGATCCGCCAGCCCTGCTCGGTACGGACGACCACGAGGGTCTGCCGGGACAGGCGTCGCTTGGGCAGCTTGGAGCGCCAGGGCATCAGTACCGATGCCGTGCCGTGGACGATGGCGACGTCCGCGGTGATGTGGCGGATCGCCTCCAGGTCGCCGACGAGCGCAGAGCCGGCCAGCACGCCGCGAAAGAGCCGGTCGTGGTTGTCCTGGAGAGCCGGTCGGCCGGTCGCGTGGGTGCCGTCGTAGGAGACGTAGTCGGCGTCGGCGGTGAAGCAGGCGCCGAAGGCGACCGCGTCGTTGTCGGTCCACGCCTGCATGAACTGGTTGAACAGCTGCGTGATCTGCTCGTCGCTGGTAGGCATGGCATCCTCCCGGAGCTATCATTTCGAATATCGAATTTTACGCTAACAGAAAGCTTCGAATGCCGAAAGATGATCGCGTGGGCAAGGTCGCCGTGCGGATAAGGCTGCTCCAGCAGAGCTTCGACGCCTTCGACGAAGCGGCCGCGGCCTGGCTGGGGCTGAACCGCACCGACCTGCGCTGCCTGGACCTGATCCTGGCCAAGGACCCGATGTCGGCCGGAGAACTCACCACCGCGGCCAAGCTCAGCCCGGCCGCGACGACAACCGCCATCGACCGCCTCGAACGAGCGGGCTTCGTCACCCGAAGCCGGGACGCCGCCAACCGGCGGCGGGTTCTGGTCGCCGCCACCGAGGTTGCCCGCGCTGCCGAGCGCATGGTGTACCGCCCCCTCGGCGAGGCCGGGACGTCGGCGCTCCGGCACTTCGGCGAAGAAGAACTCGACGTGATCATCGACTTCCTGGAGACAGCCCGCCGGGTCCAGGAAGAGCAGACCGCGCGCCTGAAGGGGCTACCGGTCCGTGAATGAACGCGGTCCTCGACGAGCTTCCGTATGTCCGGCTCGCCACCTGCGAATCGGCCGCGCAAACATGACGAGGGTGCGCGGAGTCGGTTTGTGACGACCGACCCGGACACCCTCGCGACCGCACTCCACGTGAAGACCGACGACCTGCCGAAAGCAGCGCCGCACCTGGCCCCATGACGTCCAGGGGCGGGCATCACACCCAAGCTCGGCGCCGCCGAACCGCTCACCCTCGCGATGACGCAGGCCCTGCCCGGCCTCGCCTCCGAGGCCCGCCGGCTGCGCCACTGCCGTTCAAGCCGCCGCGGCAGTCGACCGAGTCGGTCAATGCCACGCTCAAGAGCCGGTCGGACCTGGGACGGCACGGCGGGCGCACTCCCGGCGGCGTCGCGGTCCGCATCAGCAACGGCTCCTCGCGCTGACTGCCGCCGTCCGGGACAACCGCAAGGCAGGCGCACCGGCCATCCGATCACTGACCGCCCACGACCACTGACCTTGGACTCATTCATCCAGGGCGGCGTCGGGCGAGTCAGGGGCGCGGGCCGCGTCGGGCGGGCGGGCGGGCGGACCCTAGCGGACCCCCTGCATGTTCCGATGGAAAATGCCAGAACTTCCACCTGCCGCCACTGCGGTGCGTAACCTTACGGCTACGGACATATGTCCGAGCCGTACGCACACGTGCTGGAGGGGGATTTTCGCGTGCCCGGGATCGACGAGTGTCTTCTCCACGCCATGCGGCTGCCCGGAGTGCGCGGTGCCGCCCTCGTCGACTGGACCAGCGGGCTCGCCCTCGGCACGGTCGGGGACGCGGCCGGGAACGACCACGAGACGGCGGCGGCCGAGACCGCGGAACTGGCACGCATGGCGGCGGAGCATCCCACCTTCACCCCCGTGGGGGGCGCGGAAGGCCCGGACGCGCACCACGGCAAGAACCCTCCGGTGGAGGACCTCGTCGTCACCACCCGTACGTGTTACCACGTTCTGCGCTTCGTCGAGACCAGCTTCGACAGCAGCGTCCTGCTCCATCTCTGGCTCGACCGCGCCGACGGCAACCTCGCCCTCGCCCGGCTCAGAATGCGCGACCTGACCGAGCGGCTGGTGCTGGAGTGACCGTCTCACCGATGCTGCTGCGGCTCGCCTCCGAGCGGGCCACCGGCGCCCTCTTACGGGACCGGGGCACTCTGTACCTGGTCGAGGGCCGCGTCGTCCACGCCGAGAGCCCCGCCGCTCCGGGAATCGACGTCCTGCTCGCCGCGACCGGACGGCTGCACGCCGAGGGCTGGACGGAGGCCCTCCGCGAGGCCGGGGCGAACGGCGCGGTGGGCCGCTACCTCGTCGACAGCGGCCTGGTGTCCGGGGGCGAGCTGGAGATCTGCCATCTCGGTGCGCTCTTCGACGCGGCGTTCTTCGCCCTCGCACCGAGCAGCGGCCCCACCCGCTTCCGCTACGGCGTGGCCCACTGGATAGGCCCGGTGCGGCCCGTGGCCGCCGAGGCGGTCGAGCGCGAGACCCTGCGGCGCCGTGCCCTGCTGGACCGGCTCTGGGCGCATCCGGAGACGGACACCGCGCCCGTGGTGCCCTCCCCCCGTCCCGCCCCGGCGCGGGCCGCCCCGCGGCAGCGCGCCGTCCTCGACCTGGCCGACGGGGTGCGCACCCCGGCCGACATCGCCCGGGCCCTGGGCCGTCCCGCGTTCCACACCCTCGTCGACGTACGCCGGCTGGCCGCGGCCGGGCTCGTCGAGACCCCGCGCCCGGGCGCCATGGCGCCCGAGCCGCCACTCGATGTCGCGCGCGTGATGGAGGTGTCCGCGGATCCGGACATCGCCCTGCTCCGCCGGCTCCGTGACGCCCTGGAGGCAACGCTGTGATGCGCGCGATGAGGCAGCGCGCCGAGAGGAGACAGCTGATGACCGCGAGCACCGGAGTCCTCGACGAACTGCATCGGTTGAGGACCCGGTTACCGCAGCTCACCGGCGCCCTCGCGGCCAGCGTGGACGGCCTCGTGCTGGCCAGGGACACACCGGACGCGGAGGCGGAGACCATCGCCGCGCTGACCGCCGCGGCACTCGGAGTGGCCGTGCGGCTCACCGAGGCGACCGGCCAGGGCCGCTTCCGTGAACTGCTCGTCCGGGGCGAGAGCGGTTATGTCGCGACGTACGCGGCGGGCACGGCCGCCGTGCTCACCGTGACCGCCGAACCCCGGGTCAACGTCGGCCGGTTGCACCTCGAGGCCCGCAGGGCCGGGGCGCGCATCGGCGATCTCGTGAACGGAGCACTCGAACGCCCCTGACCAGCCGGCGGCGACGGCCGGGCGTCCCGGCCGGAGGTCACCGGCCCCCTGGCCGCGGCGGCCCGTGGCCGCCCGGCGCCGAGCGCCGCGGGCTGCCCGGCGCGCCAGGCCGACGGCCGGCGGCCGCCTCCCGCACTCCGGCCCCCGGAGCCGAGGACAGCCCTACAGCCCGACAGCCCGACACACGAACACACCACTCGAACCGAACAGTTCCCCAACAAGGAGAGGCACCACCATGGCGAACACCGAGACGACCCTCAAGGAAGCGATGACCGTGATCGAGGGTGCGGTCGGCGTCGCCCTCGTCGACTACACCAGCGGCATGGCCCTGGGCACCCTCGGCGGCGGCAAGCACCTCGACCTGAACGTCGCGGCCGCGGGCAACACCGACGTGGTGCGGGCGAAGCTGCGCGCGATGGAGATGCTGGGCCTCCAGGACGAGATCGAGGACATCCTCATCACCCTGGGCGGGCAGTACCACCTGATCCGCCTGCTCAAGGCGCGCGGCGGCAACGGGCTGTTCCTGTACCTGGCCCTGGACAACCAGCGCGCCAACCTGGCGATGGCCCGCCACCAGCTGCGCAAGATCGAGGCGGAGCTGGAGGTCTGACGCCCCCACCGGCGCCCCGCCGACCGTTCAGCGGCGCCGAGCCCCGCCCGGGGCGGCGTCCCCGGCGGCGGGGCCGGTGGTGCGGTAGCCCTTCACCTTCGCTCCGGCGGGCCGGCCGCGGTCGACCCAGTCGGCGCGCACCCACAGCAGTTTCTCGGCCGCTCTCTCCCGCCGCCCCAGGGCGCGTGCCTTGAGCCACAGCCCGGCACCGGCGCCCGCCAGCAGCAGCCCGCCCGCCGCCGGTACGACGAAGGCACCGCCCACCGCGGCGGCGAACGCCGCGAGCAGCCACCAGCGGTGCACTCGGCGCCAGTTGCGGGCGGTCACGGCCCGGTCCTGGAGGATGTCGCCCCGGGCGGCCCGGGTGGCGTCCCGCTCCAGCTCCCGGTAGCGGCCCGTACGCGCGGACGCCACCACGGCCGCCGCGACCAGGAACGCCGCGGCGCCCCCGTACAGTCCGACGACCCGCCCGGTGAGACCTTCCGGCACCAGCCCGACGGCCGCGGCGAGCACGCCGAGCCACACCATCGGGGCCGCCCCCGCCCGTACGATCACCGCCACACGCGCCAGTGCGTGACCTCCGCCGCGCCCCACGACTACGCTCCCTTCGCCCGTCCTGCCGTTCAGGGCGGGGAGGTTAGCCGGAATTTCTGAGGAACGCCTGAGAAGGACGGGCCGGCGACGCCCCGGCCCCACGCCGAACGGGCGGCGCGGCGGCCGGACAGCCGGTCAGCCGGTCAGCCGGTCAGCCGGTCAGTGAGCCTGTCAGTCAGCCGGCGGGCCGTTCACGGGCCGACCGGTCAGCCGGTTACGCACTGACCCGGCGAGGAGTCCGGTCGGCCACTCGGCCACCAGGCCCCGGCCGCCGATGTGTCCTGCCCGGTCAGTCGGCGAACAGCCCGCGCTCCGCGGCCCGGACGTCGAACTCGTCCAACCGCGCCTGCGCGTCCGGCAGATCGTCGCACATCGCCTCCAGCAGCACCCGGCCCAGCAGCATCGGCGCGCATGCCGTGTCGAAGGCGAGGCCGGTGCCGACGGCGGCCGGGATCAGCACATCACTGTGGGCGGCGACGGGCGCGAACGCCGAGTCCGCGACCGTGACGACGGTCAGCCCGGCCCCCCGCGCGTACGCGAGCGTCTCCACCACCTCCTTGGGGTGGCGGGGCAGGGCGAAGCAGAGCAGCGCGGTCGCGCCGGCCCGCCGTGCCGCGTCGACCCGGTCGGCCAGCATCGAGCCGCCCTCGTCGAGCAGCCGGACGTCCGGGTGGACCTTGGCCGCGAAGTACGAGAAGCCGCGGGCCTGCGAGGAGGCGGCGCGCAGCCCGAGGACAGGCAGCGGGCGGGAGGCGGCGAGCAGCCGGGCCGCCCGCTCCACGGGGCCGGGGTCGGCGAGCAGTTCGGCGAGATGGCGCAGGTTCTCGATCTCGGCGTGGACGGCCTGCTGGTATTCGGTGAACTCCTGCTGCTCCTCGGCCGGTTCGGCCGGTGCAACCTCCCGCAGGTGCCTGCGCAGCGCCGGATAGCCGTCGAAGCCCAGCGCGACGGCGAAGCGGGTGACGGACGGCTGGCTGACTCCGGCGAGCTCGGCCAGCTCGACGCTGGACAGGAACGGCACGTCGGCCGCCCTGCGCACCATGCAATGGGCGATGCGGCGCTGGGTGGGAGTGAGGCGGTGGCCTTCGAAGAGCTGCTGCAGCCGTGCGGCAGGGCTGGTGTCGTTCATGCCGTCCGTCCCCCAGTTCGTCTCTCGCCCGGCGTGCCGGAGGTACCGGCCCGCTCCCGGACGCCGGACAGTACCGCGAGAGCGCGGTACGGGGAGGGGGAACGGACACGAAGATCACCGAGAACTACGGCCCACCGGCTATTCAGTCTTCTAAAACTCTGCATGACCATATGCAGAGCGGGCAAGCCGCGCCGCCACGACCCCGCCGGGAGGGGGACGGGCCGACCCGGATCCGAAGAGGGGGACCGACCCCGGCGACACGACTCGACGGCTCCCTGCCGCACCCGCCCGGCGCCCCTGCCGGCCTGGGGTTCACGGGGCGTGCCGTGCCCGGCCGACGCTCCACCGGACGTGCCGGGTACGGAGCTTCGCGGAAGTTGTACGAGCGCGACACGTCTGCGCAGCACTCGCTTAACACGCGTCCGGCACATTGAGGGGTGTCGGCGTCAAGGACCTCCGGAGCGGCTCCCGGACCTCCATGGACGCCCGGACGTGAGACCGGCCCTGACCCGGACCGCGTCCCCCGCGGGGACCGCCGTCGTCCCGCCCCCCGGTCACGGGGGTGCGGCGGTCCCCGCGCATTCCTCTTCGCGCGGGGACCCCGGTCCCGTGCCGCCTACTTCCCGGACAGCGCCAGGAACGACAGCAGGTCCTGGCGGCTGACGACACCGGTGGGCTTGCCCTCGACCAGCACGATCGCAGCGTCGGCGGAGCCGAGCACGGACATCAGGTCGCCGACCGGCTCACCGGAGCCGACCTGGGGAAGCGGGTCGCTCATGTGCTTCTCCAGCGGATCGTTCAGCGAGGCGCGCTGTGTGAAGAGCGCGTCCAGCAGTTCCCGCTCCACCACCGAACCGATGACCTCGGCGGCCATGACGTCCGGGTGCCCGGCGCCCGGCTTCACGATCGGCATCTGGGAGACGCCGTACTCGCGCAGCACGTCGATGGCCTGGCCGACGGTCTCCTCGGGGTGCATGTGCACGAGGGACGGCAGCCCGCCCTCCTTGTGCTTCAGCACGTCGCCGACCCGCGGCTGGTCGCCGGCCTGCTCCAGGAAGCCGTAGTCGTTCATCCACTCGTCGTTGAAGATCTTCGACAGATAGCCGCGGCCGCTGTCCGGCAGCAGCACGACCACGACGTCGTCCGGGCCGAGGCCCTCGGCCACGCGCAGCGCGGCGACGACGGCCATGCCGCAGGAGCCGCCGACCAGGAGGCCCTCCTCCTTGGCCAGGCGGCGCGTCATCTGGAACGAGTCCTTGTCGGACACCGCGATGATCTCGTCCGTGACGTTCGGGTCGTAGGCGGTGGGCCAGAAGTCCTCACCCACGCCCTCGACCAGGTACGGCCGGCCGGAGCCGCCGGAGTAGACGGAACCCTCCGGGTCCGCGCCGACGACACGGACCTTGCCGCCGCTGATCTCCTTCAGGTAGTTGCCGGTGCCGGAGATGGTGCCGCCGGTGCCGATACCGGCCACGAAATGGGTGATTCTTCCCTCAGTCTGTTCCCAGAGCTCGGGACCGGTCGTCTCGAAGTGCGAACGCGGGTTGTTCGGGTTCGAGTACTGGTCCGGCTTCCATGCCCCCGGCGTCTCGCGCACCAGCCGGTCCGAGACGTTGTAGTACGAGTCCGGGTGCTCCGGGTCGACGGCCGTGGGGCAGACGACGACCTCGGCACCGTAGGCGCGCAGCACATTGATCTTGTCCGTGGACACCTTGTCCGGGCAGACGAAGATGCACTTGTAGCCCTTCTGCTGGGCCACGATGGCCAGCCCGACGCCGGTGTTGCCGCTCGTCGGCTCGACGATCGTGCCGCCCGGCTTGAGCTCTCCGCTCTGCTCGGCGGCCTCGATCATGCGCAGCGCGATGCGGTCCTTCACCGATCCGCCGGGATTGAAGTACTCGACCTTGGCGAGGACCGTCGCCTGAATGCCCGCCGTCACGCTGTTCAGCTTCAGCAGGGGGGTATTGCCAACCAGACTGATCATCGAGTCGTGGAATTGCACCGTAAGTCTCCGGGATCTCCGTAGTGGTTCCGTCAGCGTATGCGCAATCGGCGCGAGATTGGGCTACGGCCGTTACGGGGCAGTTAGCTCTTGGACGACTGCACGGCTACGAGGAGGTGGCTGGGACTGTGTCGAGGGCGAGGGTGGCGCGGCGCATCGCGGCGGGCGCGGCATACGGCGGCGGCGGGATCGGTCTGCTCGGAGCTGCGGCGGTGACTCTTCTGCTGGCCGAGGTGCAGCTGGCGAAGAGATCGGTGGGGGGCGGCACGGCACCCTTTCCCCCCGGGGCGGACGGCATCTACGGCACCGCCTTCGGGCTCTCCGATCCGCTGCGACTGGTCCTGCTGGGCGACTCGACGGCCGCCGGGCAGGGTGTGCGCCGGGCAGGGCAGACCCCGGGGGCGCTGCTGGCGTCGGGACTCGCGGCCGTGGCCGAGCGCCCGGTGGAGCTGGTGAACGTGGCCCAGCCCGGTGCGCGCTCCGACGACCTGGAACGGCAGGTGGGTCTGGCCCTGCGCGATCCCTCCCGGGCCCCGGACGTCTGCGTGATCATGATCGGGGCGAACGACGTGACGCACCGGATGCCCCCGACGCAGTCGGTGCGGTACCTGTCCGCGGCGGTGCGCCGGCTGCGGACGGCGGGCGCGGAGGTGGTGGTGGGCACCTGCCCGGATCTCGGCACGATCGAGCCCGTCTACCAGCCGCTGCGCTGGCTGGCCCGCCGGGTCTCCCGGCAGCTCGCGGCGGCGCAGACGATCGGCGCGGTGGAGCAGGGCGGCCGCACGGTCTCGCTGGGCGACCTGCTGGGCCCGGAGTTCGCGGCGAACCCCCGCGAGCTGTTCGGCCCGGACAACTACCACCCTTCGGCGGAGGGGTACGCCACGGCGGCGATGGCGGTCCTGCCGACGCTGTGCGCGGCGCTGGGCCTGTGGCCGGAGACGGACAGGCTGGACGCCGACCGACGCGAGGGCATGCTGCCGGTCGCCAAGGCCGCGGCGGAGGCGGCGAGCGAGGCCGGCACCGAGGTCACGGGCGCCCGCGCCCCGTGGGCGCTGCTGAAGCACCGCAGGCGCCGCCGCCTGCCGGTCCCGACGGAGCCCGCACCCTCGGAGACCCCGGCCGCGGAGGCGCGGGGGCGGGGAGCGGAGTGAACCGCGGCCTGCACCGGCCCGGCTCCCGGCCGGGTCGCGCACCGCGACCGGCCAGGACCCCGACCTGGTCGCCGTGGACCGAACGTCCGGAAGTCCGGGCGACCGGGCGACCGGGCGACCGGGCGATCCGGTCACCGTGGACCGCTGCGGGTTCACCGTGGGCCGGGCGGTCGGAGCAGCCGGGTCCGCGAGCGCCGCATCCCGGGCTCCGTGGACCGGCCGGGTCCGCGACGGGGCCGCCATGGGTCGCTCGGCGGGCCGGTGGGTGACGCCGCCCCGACCGCCCGGCCCCGAATGCGTCCCACCCCCACCCGTAAGCGAGCGCTTAGAAAAGAGGCCCGCATCACACGGTCCGTACCGTGACCCACGCGATACGTAGGGGTAACTTCCAGACAGTCGTCCCCAAGCACCTCACTGGAGCCGTGATGCCCGAAGCCGTGATCGTCTCTGCCGCCCGCTCCCCCATCGGACGGGCCTTCAAGGGCTCGCTGAAGGACCTGCGGCCGGACGACCTGACCGCGACGATCGTCCAGGCCGCACTGGCCAAGGTCCCCGAGCTGGACCCGAAGGACATCGACGACCTGATGCTCGGCTGCGGCCTGCCCGGCGGCGAGCAGGGCCACAACCTGGGCCGGATCGTGGCCGTGCAGATGGGGATGGACCACCTCCCCGGCTGCACCGTCACCCGCTACTGCTCGTCCTCGCTGCAGACGTCCCGCATGGCGCTGCACGCCATCAAGGCCGGCGAGGGCGACGTCTTCATATCGGCCGGCGTCGAGATGGTCTCCCGCTCCGTGAAGGGAACCTCCGACGGCCTGCCCGACACCCACAACCCGCTCTTCGCCGAGGCGGAGGCCCGCACCGCCGCCGTCGCCGCCAGCGAGGGCGCGAGCTGGCACGACCCGCGCGAGGACGGCCTGATCCCGGACGCGTACATCGCGATGGGCCAGACCGCGGAGAACCTGGCCCGCCTCAAGGGCGTCACCCGCCAGGACATGGACGAGTTCGGCGTGCGGTCCCAGAACCTCGCCGAGGAAGCCATCAAGAACGGCTTCTGGGAGCGCGAGATCACGCCCGTGACGCTGCCGGACGGCACGGTCGTCGGCAAGGACGACGGCCCGCGTGCCGGTGTCACGGTGGAGGGCGTTCAGGGCCTGAAGCCGGTCTTCCGCCCGGACGGTCTGGTCACCGCGGGCAACTGCTGCCCGCTCAACGACGGCGCCGCCGCCCTCGTGATCATGTCCGACACCAAGGCGCGGGAGCTGGGCCTGACCCCGCTGGCCCGGATCGTCTCCACCGGCGTCTCCGGCCTCTCCCCCGAGATCATGGGGTACGGACCGGTCGAGGCGAGCAACCAGGCGCTGCGGCGGGCCGGGCTCACCATCGACGACATCGACCTGGTCGAGATCAACGAGGCGTTCGCCGCACAGGTCATCCCGTCGTACCGGGACCTGGGCATTCCGCTCGAGAAGCTGAACGTCAACGGCGGCGCGATCGCGGTCGGCCACCCCTTCGGCATGACCGGCGCCCGCATCACCGGCACGCTGATCAACTCGCTCCGGTTCCACGACAAGCAGTTCGGCCTGGAGACGATGTGCGTGGGCGGCGGCCAGGGCATGGCGATGGTCATCGAGCGCCTCAGCTGAGGCGCGAACGCGCATGAGCGCCCGGCGCGGGGCGTCGCGCCCTTGTGCGACGCCCCGCCCGCGCGGCGACCGGCCGTGGCGCCGCGCCCCGCGCCGCACACACGGCGCTCGGCGCCGGCGCCCGGGAGGGACGGGAAACCCCTTTCCGTCCCTCGGCAACCGCTTTCCCAACCCCGCCGTCGCCCAGCCGTGACCTAATCTCCCCCAGGATGTGACCTATCTCCCGCCGGGGCACGTTTCCCCAGGTCGCAAGCGTCACGCAGGTAAACACCCGACCCAAAGCCCTGTCCCTTTCGTGATGTATTGCACTGACACCAGGCGTGGGCTCGCGACAAGCTGATGTAGTAAGTCGGGGAATCCTCAGAACCGGGAGTACGTCAGTGAGCGCCATGTCCCTCGCCCTGCTGCTGACCACCGCCGCCGCCACGGCCGTGGGCGCCGCTGCCCTGCACGCCACTCTTGGGCTGCGCAAGCAGGTCACCGCCCTGCGCTCGGAGCTGGCCGGCGTGAGCCGTCAGGACGGCGTCCCCTTCGGCTCCGTACCACAGGCCCGCAGTGCGCCCGCCGCCGAGATACGCGCCGCCGTCGCCGAAGCGCTGGCCGAGGAGCGCGAGCGCGAGCTGGCCGAGGCGCGCGCCTTCTGGGCCGCGCAGGAGGCCCGTGAGGCCGCCGACGCGCCGCACTTCGCCGGCGAGTCGCCGCTGTCGATGCTCGGCGGGTCGGCGGACCTCGGCGAGGACGGCCCGCTCTACGTCCCCCGCCAGGCGGACTTCGCCGGACTGGAGGCCATGGACCTGGAGGCGGCGGAGGCCCTCGACGACCTCGCGGAGCTCGCCGAGCCGCCCGCCGAGTTCGCGGAGGACTCCGCTGAGCTGGCCGCGGCCCGCCGGCGACACCCCTCCCACCCCGACTTCGTACCGGTGCAGACACCCGTGGTGACCGACCACGAGCGCACCGTGGCCCGCCTGGAGGAACTCGCGGAGACCGCGACCGCCCTCACCGATGTGCGGCCGGGCCCGCTCGGCACGCTGGACGTGTACGTGTTCGCCGACGGCACGACCCTGTGCATGACCCCCGGGCACCGCGAGACCGCGGAGCGGCTCGGGGAGGCGCTGCGCGCCGGGCGGACGCCGGTCCTGCTCGGCGGCTCGGGCGTCTCCGGTGCGTACGCCCTGACGTTCTGCTGCGGCGGCGACGGCGAGAACGTCTACATCCTCGCGGACCGCGTCATCGCCTCTCTCTGAGCCCCGGAACGGTCAGGCCCCGCAGGCCCCGGCCGGAGGGCTCCCGGGCGCGCTCTCAGAGCTGCGCCCGCCGCGCCGCCGCCTCGACCAGTTCCACGGCCTCGTCCAGTTCCCCCGGCGAGGCCGTTCCCGTGCGTACCGCTTCGGCCAAATCCGTCCCGGCCACCACCAATTGGTCAGCGACCGCGAAGACGCCCGCGTCGGGCATGATCCGCGGCTGCCGCCCGGGCGTCTCGATCCGCTGGGCGCGCTCCGCCAACTCCCTGGCCAGCGCCAGGCCCTCGGCCGCCGCGCCGCGCTGGAGCCGGCTCTGCGGTGCCGCCCGCAGCCGGTCGGCGAACCGCTCCACGGCCGCCGTCAGAGGTGTCGTATCAAGCACGATGCGACCCTATGCGCCGGTGCGGGACTGTTGCCAATACGCGAACGCTGAGGCACGGTGACGTGAAGGACCACACGCGCAATGCGTCCGGAGGCGCCGATGTCCCAAGTCTTCTCCGAAGAGACCCATCGCAACCTGCTCTCCCGCATCCCTCACTGCACCGGTCGTGAAATCGCCGACTGGCTGCGCACCGTCGAAGAAGGACCGTCCCTGTTCCGTTTCGAGGAGAAGGTCAGCTGGCTCCGGAGCGAACACAATCTCGCGTACGGCCATGCGAAGGCGATCATCCATGAGTACGACCTGAGGAGGGCGGCCCGCAAGCTGCTCTAGCGGCCCCGGCTCGAGGACGAGCCTCGAGGACGAGCGAAGGGCCTGCCCGGCGGATGCCGGGCAGGCCCTTCGTCGGTTCACCGGACGGCCCTGCGGCCGCCCGTGCGTCAGTCGTCGCCCTGCAGGATCGACAGCAGACGCAGCATCTCCAGGTAGATCCACACCAGGGTCATGGTGAGGCCGAAGGCGGCCAGCCAGGACTCCTCACGGGGAGCGCCGTAGTTGATGCCGTCCTCGACCTGCTTGAAGTCCAGGGCGAGGAAGCAGGCACCGAGGATGATGCCGATGACACCGAACAGGATGCCGAGGCCGCCGCTGCGGAAGCCGAGACCGTCGCCGCCGCCGAAGACGGCGAACAGCAGGTTGGCCGCCATCAGCAGCAGGAAGCCCATCGCGGCCGCCATCACGAAGCCGTAGAAACGGCGCGTGACGCGGATCCAGCGCATCTTGTACGCGAACAGCACACCGGCGAAGACCGCCATCGTGCCGAGCACCGCCTGGGCGACCACGCCGTCGGCGATGTACGTGGAGACCGCGCTGGAGATCACACCGAGGAAGACGCCCTCGAACGCCGCGTAGGCGAGGATCAGCGCGGGCGACGGCTTGCGCTTGAAGGACTGGACGAGCCCGAGCACGAGCGCCACCAGCGCGGCGCCGATGGCGATGCCGTACGACTTGCCGATGTTGGCCGGGTCGACGGGCAGAAGCACCCACGACAGGATCGCCGTGAGCACGACGGTGCCGAGCGTCATGGCGGTGCGCGCCACGACGTCGTCCATCGTCATCACATTGGTGCGGGCAGGCACCTGCGGCGGGGCACCGAGCTGGGCGTCCGCCGGCGCGTAGGGGTTGGTGGCATACGGGTTGCCGGCGCCCTGGGCGTACGGGTTGCCGCCGACTGCGGGGCCCCCGGCCTGCGGCGCGGTGTTGAAGCCCGCGTAGCCGTTGTCGCGGCTGAACCCCCGTCGCGAGAAGACCGGGTTGCTGCTCCTCATCTCACTCCTCAATGGCCGCCCTGCGCGGCCTTGACACAAGAGTAATGCGGGGGCAAAGACCTCGGCCTAGTGCTGAAGGAGGATCTTTCCTCGATCGTGACTGACCGGGGGCCCGGGCCCCGCACTGCTCTCTCTCCTCCCATGACAGCCAGTGAACGGACTCACTCATTCCCGGGTCGGCGGGATTCACTCCGGGTGGGGTGCCGGGGAGCGGCGGGTGGAGGGCCCCGGGCCCGGCCGGGCAGGCGGGCGGGCGGAGAGGCCAGGAGGGGGCGGAGAGGGGCGGAGAGGGGCGGCCCGGCTTCGGCCCGGCAACGCCGACAGCCGCGCGGGCACGAGCAAGCGTTCAAGAATTCAACGATTGCCGCTCGCGCCACCGACGCATGAACGTGCCCGGAGCCGGACTTGAACCGGCACGGCCCGAAGGCCAGCGAGGTTTAAGCTCGCCGTGTCTGCATTCCACCATCCGGGCTGGTTGCGCGGTCCTGCTTACGCGGCTCTGCGTTCGCACAGGAGCCTATCCGTACGGCTCACCCCAACAGCGGAACAACGATCCGATGTTGTCTTATTTTATTGACGCCTGAGGGTGTGTCAGCACTCGTTCGCGGCTGTTTGCACCTGCCGGGACGGGATCCCGGCGAGCCAGGTGCCACCGGTGGGAATGACGGAAAGTCGCCGCCCGGGCACGCCCCGGACAACCCGCAGGCGGCGCCCCGTGAGCACCCGCCGGTCCCGGACGCGGCCCCGGGGACGCCGTCATACCAAAGGAGGACGGGGGTGGCGCCCCGTCAGACCCGAGAGGGCCCCGGGAACGGGCACCGGGACGGACGATCCGGCGGGGCCCCGGGCAGCACGATGGTGCGGTCCCCAGAACGCCGCGACAGGAGAGCCGACTCGTGACCACCACACCCACCACCGCCCGCGCCACCGCGGTGGCCGCCCGCGCCATGGATCTGTCCAAGGTCTACGGAGAGGGCGAGACCCAGGTGGTCGCCCTCGACCGGGTCACCGTGGACTTCCGCCAGGGGGAGTTCACCGCGATCATGGGCCCGTCCGGCTCGGGCAAGTCGACGCTGATGCACTGCGTCGCCGGCCTCGACAGCTTCAGCGGGGGCTCGGTGCGGATCGGAGAGACCGAACTCGGTTCGCTCAAGGACAAGCAGCTGACCCAGCTGCGCCGCGACAAGATCGGCTTCATCTTCCAGGCCTTCAACCTGCTGCCGACGCTGACGGCGCTGGAGAACATCACGCTCCCGATGGACATCGCCGGGCGCAGGCCCGACCAGCAGTGGCTGCAGCTCGTCATCGACATGGTGGGGCTCTCCGGCCGACTCGGCCACCGGCCCACCCAGCTGTCCGGCGGCCAGCAGCAGCGCGTCGCCGTCGCCCGTGCCCTCGCCTCCCGCCCCGAGATCATCTTCGGCGACGAGCCGACCGGGAACCTCGACTCCCGATCCGGCGCCGAGGTCCTGGGCTTCCTGCGCAACTCCGTACGGGAACTGGGCCAGACCGTCGTGATGGTCACGCACGACCCGGTGGCCGCGTCGTACGCGGACCGCGTCGTCTTCCTGGCCGACGGCCGGATCGTGGACGAGATGATCGCCCCGACCGCCGACGGCGTGCTGGACCGCATGAAGGAGTTCGACGCCAAGGGCCGGACCAGCTGACCCACGTCTCCACCGCAGACTTCCGGCCCTCACCTCAGGACTGACTCACACCATGTTCCGTACCGCCTTGCGCAATGTGCTCGCGCACAAGGCCAGGCTGCTGATGACCGTGCTCGCCGTGATGCTCGGCGTGGCGTTCGTCTCCGGCACCCTGGTCTTCGCCGACACCCTCTCAAACGCCTTCCGCAACCAGTCGGCCAAGAGCTACGACGACGTCGCCGTGGCCGTCACCTCGTACACCGACGAGAACGACGCCGAGCAGGAGCCCGGCATCTCCGAGAAGACCCTGGCCGAGGTCGCCGCGCTGGACGGCGTCGCCGCCGCCCACGGCCGCGTCGACGGCTTCGCCGGGGTCGCCGACCCCGAGGGCAGGCTCATCGGCGTCGGCTGGTCGAACAAGGGCTCCAACTTCGCCCCAGGCAAGGACGGCAAGGACCCCGCCTACACCTTCACCGACGGCAGCGGCCCCGTGAAGGCCGACCAGATCGCCCTGGACGCGGACAGCGCCGCCAAGGGCGCCTACACGGTGGGCGACCGGGTCCGCGTCGCCACCAACGGGCCGGTGGCGGAGTACACCCTCAGCGGTGTCTTCACCACCAAGGACGGTGCCGTGAACGCCGGTGGCAGCCTGGTCCTCTTCGACACCGAGGTGGCCCAGAAGCTCTACCTGAAGCCGGGCTACTACCGGGACGTCACCGTCGCCGCCGCCCCCGGTGCCGACGCCGCGAGGATCCTCGACGCGGTGGAGCCGCTGCTGCCGGAGAACGCGGAGGCGCAGACCGGGAAGGCCCTCGCCGAGAAGCAGGCCGCGGACATCGAGGAGGGGCTCGGCACCCTCAAGCAGATCCTGCTCGGCTTCGCCGGCATCGCGCTCTTCGTCGGCGTCTTCCTGATCTCCAACACCTTCACGATGCTGGTCGCCCAGCGCACCAGGGAACTCGCCCTGATGCGGGCCGTCGGCGCCTCCCGCCGGCAGATCACCCGCTCGGTGCTCATCGAGGCCGCGATCGTCGGCGCCGTGGCCTCGGCCGTCGGCTTCGTCCTCGGCATCGGGCTGACGATGGGTCTGCGCTCGGGAATGGCCGCCTTCGGCATGAAGGTTCCGGACGGCCCGCTCGTGGTGTCCGCGACGCCGGTGGTCGCCGCCTTCGCCGTCGGTGTGCTCGTCACGATGTTCGCCGCGTGGCTGCCCGGACGCCGGGCCGCGAAGATCCCGCCGGTCGCCGCCATGGGCAGCGTCCACGCGGCGCCCGGCGCCAAGTCACTGGTGCTGCGCAACTCCATCGGGGGCGTCCTGACCGGCCTCGGCGCTGGCGGCATCGTCTGGGGTGCCGCCGCCGCCGGCGGCACCGGGCGGATGCTGATCGCGGCGGGCGCGTTCCTCGCGCTGATCGGCGTGATCGTGCTGATCCCGCAGCTCTCGCGACCCGTCATCGCCCTCGTACGGCCGCTGCTCGTCGGCGTCTTCTCGGTGGCCGGCAAGCTCGCCGGGCGGAACGCCGTCCGAAACCCCCGGCGCACCGGTGCCACCGCCTCCGCACTCGCGATCGGACTGACCCTGGTCACGGGTCTCTCCGTCCTCGGCGTCACCGTCGGCAGGGCGGTCGACAAGATGACGACGGACAACATCAAGGCCGACTACATGGTCACGATGGCCAACGGCAGGGCCCTCGACCAGTCCGTGCGGGCAGCGCTGGAGAAGGCCCCGGGCGTCACGGCGGTCTCCGCGAAGCAGGCCGTGTACCTCGAGGTGAAGGGCGACTTCCCGTCGGCGTCGGCGGTCACGCCCGGGGACGTCGAGAAGGTCCTGAACGTCGAGGTCGTGCAGGGCAGCCTGGACACCCTCGCGAAGGGGGGCGTCGCGGTCGCCGAGAAGACGGCCGCGAGCAAGGGCTGGAAGGTCGGCGACAGCCTCCCCGTCACCTTCAACGACAAGAAGAAGGGGACCCTGGAGGTCGGCGCGGTCTTCAAGGACAGCGAGTTCCTCTCGTCGGTCCTGGTGAGCACCGAGGTCGCCGACCCGCACGAGGTGAAGCCGTACATCCCGGAGATCTTCGTCAAGACGGACGGCGGCCAGAGCGAGGCCAACGAGAAGGCCCTGATCGACGCGCTCGGCGACAACCCCGCCATCGCGGTGATGGACCGGCAGGACATCCGCGACCAGTTCGGCGGCGCGATCAACACCCTGCTGAACATCATGTACGGCCTGCTCGCGATGGCCCTCGTCATCGCGGTGCTCGGGGTGGTCAACACCCTGGCGATGTCCGTCTTCGAGCGACAGCAGGAGATCGGCATGCTGCGCGCGATCGGCCTGGACCGGCGCCGGGTGAAGCGGATGGTCCGGCTGGAGGCCGTCGTCATATCCGTGTACGGCGCGGTCGTCGGCATCGGCCTCGGCACCTTCCTCGGCTGGGCGATCGGCGAGACCTTCCGGGACAAGGTCCCGGGCTACGCCCTGGTCCTGCCGTGGGACCGCATCGGCCTCTTCCTGGTGCTCGCCGGGCTGGTGGGCATGCTCGCCGCGCTGTGGCCGGCGCGCAGCGCCGCGAAGCTGAACATGCTGACCGCGATCAAGACCGAGTAGCGGCACCACGGACGGTCGAGGACACGAGCGCGGGCCGGGCCCTTCCGCGGGGCCCGGCCCTCGGACGCGTCCGGGGGCCGGGGCGGCTCGCCCCGGCCCCCGGCCCTCAGCGGCCCTCGGCCCCCGTCCAGTTGCGCGCTCTCAGCGGCATACCGGAGGCGCCGCCGTCCCGGCCCTTCACCGCGAGGATCTGGTTGACCCCGATCCTGTTGCGCTCGAAGGAGACGGCCGAGGCGGCCATGTAGAGGCGCCAGATCCGGGCACGGCCCGGTGAGGAGTGCCGTACCGCCCGTTCCCAGTCGGACTCCAGATTGGCCACCCAGGCGCGCAGCGTGCGGGCGTAGTGCTCGCGGAGGGACTCGACGTCGCGTGCCTCGAAGCCGGCCTCCTCCAGGATCGACACGGTCCTGCCGAGCGGCGCCAGCTCGCCGTCGGGGAAGACGTAGGCGTCGATGAAGTCGTCCACGTGGTACGCGGCTTCGTCCTGCTCGGGGCGGCGCGCGATCTGGTGGTTGAGGAGCCTGCCACCGGGCCTCAGCAGCCCGTGGAGCGCGTCGGCGTACTCCCGGTACCGGGCGGAGCCGACGTGCTCGGCCATCCCGATGGACGAGATCGCGTCGTACGGACCGTCCTTGACGTCCCGGTAGTCCTGGACCCGGATCTCGATGCGGTCGGTCAGCCCCTCCTCGGCGATCCGTTTGCGGGCGTACGCGGCCTGCTCCCGGGACAGGGTGACCCCGGTGACCCGGGCGCCGTACTCCCTGGCCGCGTGGATCGCCATCGAGCCCCAGCCGCAGCCGACGTCCAGCAGCCGGTCCCCGTCCCGCAGGGCGAGCTTGCGGCAGACGAGGTCGAGCTTGTCGCGCTGCGCGTCCTCGAGCGAACCCCCCTCCTGCCAGTAGGCGCACGAGTAGACCATCGACGGCCCGAGGACCTGCTCGTAGAACGCGTTGCCGACGTCGTAGTGATGGCTGATCGCCTGCCGGTCGCGCGCTTTCGTGTGCAGCGGGCCGCGTCGCCCGGCCACCTCCTCGGCGGGCGGCGGCACCGGCAGCCAGGAGCGGGGCCCAGCGAGGGCGATCAGCTCACCGACGGCCGAGCGCAGCCGCGGATCGCCCATCGAGCGCAGCCCGGGGCCGGGCTCGGAACGCTCCCAGATGAGCCCCGCTAGAGCCCCCAGGGCCTCGTAAAGATCGCCCTCGACGTCGATCTCCCCGGCCACCCAGCCGCGGGCCAGGCCGAGTTCGCCCGGCTTCCACAGCAGCCGGCGCAGGGCGCGCCGGTGCCGGATGACGAGGACCGGGCCGTCGGCGGGACCCGACTCGCTTCCGTCCCAGGCCCGGATGCGGACCGGGGGCGGTGCCCCGAGCAGTTCTTCGGTGAGAGCGGTGAGCCGCGAAGCGGCATCGGCCATGGCGCACACCTCCGTGATCGCTGTTTGACGGAAATGCCCAACACCCACGTAAACGCCCTCGGCGTGCGAACGCAGTCCCCTGGTGGGCAAATGGACGGCAAAACAGACAACTTCCCCGTGCGGAGCGTGTCCAAAGTACGCCGAAGGGGCCGTCCGCACCACGGATGGCGGACGGCCCCTTCGGGGGTACTACTGCGGGGTCAGGAGGCCTTGGCCTTCTCCGGGGCGGGCTTGGCCGCCGCCGGGGCCGGCTTCGCGGCCTCGTAGAACTCCTCGCGCGGCGACTCGATCGCGCCGAGCGAGACGACCTCGCGCTTGAGGAACATCGCGAGGGTCCAGTCGGCGAAGACGCGGATCTTGCGGTTCCAGGTCGGCATCGCCATGCCGTGGTAGCCACGGTGCATGTACCAGGCCAGCCGGCCCTTGAGCTTGATCTTCACCTTGCCCATGACGATCATCGCGACGCCCTTGTGCAGGCCGAGACCGGCGACCGCACCCTTGTTGGCGTGGCTGTACTCCTTCTGCGGGAAGCCCCGCATGCCGGAGATCACGTTGTCGCCGAGGACCTTGGCCTGGCGCAGCGCGTGCTGGGCGTTCGGCGGGCACCAGGCGTTCTCGACACCGGCCTTGCGGGCGGCGACGTCCGGGACCTGGGCGTTGTCGCCCGCGGCCCAGATGTAGTCGGTGCCCTGCACCTGGAGCGTCGGCCGGGTGTCCACGTGGCCGCGCGGGCCCAGCGGCAGGCCGTAGCGGGCCAGGGCCGGGTTCGGCTTCACACCGGCGGTCCAGACGATGGTGTTGGAGTCGACCTCGAGGCCGTTCTTCAGCACCACGTGGCCGTCCACGCAGGAGTCCATGGAGGTGTTGAGGTAGATCTCGATGCCGCGGGCCTCGAGGTGCTCCTTGCCGTACTTGCCGAGCTTGGGGCCGACCTCGGGGAGGATCTTGTCCGCGGCGTCGACGAGGACGAAGCGCATGTCCTCGCGCCTGACGCTCTTGTAGTACTTGACCGCGTCGCGAGCCAGGTCCTCGACCTCGCCTATGGTCTCGGCGCCGGCGAAGCCGCCGCCGACGAAGACGAAGGTCAGGGCCTTGCGGCGGACCTCCTCGTCGGTGGTGGAGTCGGCCTTGTCCAGCTGCTCGAGGACATGGTTGCGCAGACCGATGGCCTCCTCGATGCCCTTCATGCCGATGCCCTGCTCGGCGAGTCCGGGGATCGGGAAGGTGCGGGAGACCGCGCCGAGCGCGACGACCAGGTAGTCGAAGGGCAGCTCGTAGGCCTCGCCGACGAGGGGCGCGACCGTGGCGACCTTGCGGTCCTGATCGATGGTGGTGACCCGGCCGGTGAGTACCTCGGCCTTGGGCAGCACGCGTCGCAGCGGGACGACGACGTGCCGCGGCGAGATGCTGCCGGCGGCTGCTTCGGGAAGGAAGGGCTGGTACGTCATGTACGACCGCGGGTCGACGACCGTGACGGTCGCCTCCCCGTACCGCATCTTCTTCAGAATGCGACGAGCTGCGTACAGGCCTACGTACCCACCGCCTACTACGAGGATCCTGGGACGCTCCGTGGTGCTCATGCCATCGAGTATCCACCCCCCTCGGAGGGGGTGCTCGTGAGCCCCTTCACAAGCACTTGGGGACCCTCTGCTACACTCCGCCGCCCACGTGACCGAGGTCATGGCGTACCCCGGGAACCCCGGTGTTACGGGAGACGTTGTCAAGACCCGCTGAGCTGGCCCCACGCTCTCCCCCGAAGGTGAACCGGGCCCCGTCTTCATGTGTACGCAACACGACGGCCACCTGCCGGAGCACGCACGGACGGGTCGAGTTGGGCAGAAAAACAGGCCCGACGGGGCCTCTGGCGGCACTTTCGACGGCCGACCGGGCCCAATTCCTTGTGAAGAACTTCACGAACTTTCCCGCGAAGCGGCGTTCCCGCGGCCGAAAAGTGCCCCCTGAAGCCGCTTTCGGAACGCCTTCGGGCGGCTCGGGCGAGGGAGAACGCGATCCCGTCGAGGATCGCGCACGGCCGCTCCCTCCATGGATGCGTCGTGTACACACCCACGCGCACACCGGCGGCGGCACAGCGCCGGCTTCGGGCCATCAGCCGACCCGACGCCATGCGTATCCCGACCGCGCTGACCGCACTCGGTGACGATCCGTACCGGCAGGACGCCGATGTCAAGAAGCTCACCGGCCCGCCGGGCCTCTACCGGCTCAGGGTCGGCAGCTACCGGGTCGCCTACCAGATCAACGATGGTGGACTCGTCGTCCTCGTGGTCAAGGTGGGCGACCGGCGGGACGTCCACCGCAGCCTGTGACGCCCCGCCCGGCACTGGCACTGGCACCGCCTCAGCGTGCCTCGGCGGCGCAGCTGTGAGCTATGCCGTCGAGGATGTCGTGCTCCGAGACGACGACCTCCGGCACTCCGGCGCGGTCCATGATCGCGAGCAGCACCAGGGCGCCCGCGATGATCACGTCCACCCGCCCCGGGTGCATCACCGGGATCGCGGCGCGCTCGTCGTGGGTGGATCGGATCAGCCGCTCGGTGATCTCCGCGACCCGGTCCCGGGAGACCCGCGAGTGGTGGATCGCCTCGGAGTCGTACGCGTCGAGGCCGAGCGCCATCGCGGCGACGGTGGTCACCGAGCCGGCGAGGCCCACCAGGGTGCTCGCCTCGCGGAGGGGCACGCTCTCCTCGGCCAGGTCCAGCGCCGCCTCGATGTCCGCCCGGACCGCGGCGATCTCCTCCGGCGCCGGCGGATCGCTGCGTACATGACGCTCGGTGAGCCGGACGCAGCCGATGTCCACCGAGCGGGCGGCCTCGACCTGACCGCGGCCGATGACGAACTCGGTCGAGCCGCCGCCGATGTCCACGACCAGCCGCTCCTCGTGGCCCGGGAGCTCCTTGGTGGCGCCCGTGAAGGAGAACTCGGCCTCCTGGTCACCGCTGATCACCTCGGGCTCGACTCCGAGGATGCCGACCACACCGCTCACGAACTCGCCGCGGTTCTCCGCGTCCCGGGAGGCGGAGGTCGCCACGAAGCGGACCCGTTCCGCCCCGTGCTCCTCGATGATCCCCGCGTACTCCCGGCAGGCCGCGAAGGTGCGCTCCAGGGCCTCGGGGGCCAGCCGGCCGGTGCGGTCGACGCCCTGGCCGAGCCGGACGATGGTCATCCGCCGGTCCAGTTCGGTCAGTTCACCGGTCGAGGCGTCCACGTCGGCGATGAGCAGGCGGATCGAGTTCGTGCCGCAGTCGACGGCGGCGACCCGGGTCATGCGCCGTCCTCCGTGGCCGCGCCCGCGCAGTCCCCCGCTCCCGCCGTCACGCACGGGCCCTTGGCCCACCACTCCGGGAGCATCGCGATGGCCTCGTCACCCAGTGGGTTCACCCCGGGACCGGCCGCGAGCGAGTGGGCGACCAGGACATGGAGGCACTTCACCCGGTCCGGCATGCCGCCGGCGCTGGGGAAGTTCTTCAGCTCCTCGATCTCGTCCCGGCGCCGGACGTAGTCCTCGTGCGCCGCCCGGTACGCCGCCGCCAGGTCGGGATCGGCCTGCAGGCGCTCGGTCATCTCCTTCATGACGCCGTTCGCCTCGAGCGTTCCGATGGCCGAGGCAGCACGCGGGCAGGTCAGGTAGTACAGCGTCGGGAAGGGCGTGCCGTCCTCCAGCCGCGGTGCCGTCTCGACCACGTCGGGACGGCCGCAGGGGCAGCGGTGGGCGATGGCCCGCAGACCGCGCGGCGGGCGGCCGAGCTGCTCCTTGAAGGCGGCGATGTCCTCCGCGGTGGGCGGGGTGGGCGCGGTGCTCGGCGGGGGCGTGTCCATGGGATGTGTATGTCTCTTCGTCGGTTGCGTGTCTTGGCTAGCGTCGCGCGTCGGCGCGGTCGACGCCGTCCCAGACGTTCGAGTACCAGGGACGGCCGGCACCGGCCTCCTCGGCACGGGGTTCACGGGCCGCCCGCGGGTCGACCACGATGTACCCGGTCTCGCCGGGCCGGACCATGTGCAGGTGCTCACGGGCCAGCCGCATGACGTACGCGTCGTCCTGGAGGCGGGCCTTCTCGTCGCGCAGCCGCTCCACGCGCGCGCGGGCCGCGGCGGCGAGCCGCTGCTGCTCGGCGATCTCGTTCCGCTGCGACACGTACGCCCGCATCGGATAGGCGAGCGCGACGATCATCGAGCATACGACGAGTGCGAGAAAGGCGGCCCGGCCGGTGAGCCGGGAGCGCCGCGCCTGCCGGCGGGACTGCGAACGGTAGACGCGGGCGGCGGTCTGCTCACCGAGCAGCCGCAGCCTGGTCGCGGTGGAGAACCGGTCCCGGGCCATCAGTGCGCCTCCCCTTCACGTGCTACGTCCCCGCACACGGTACGGGACCGTGTGCGGGGACGTACGCAACCTACGGCCCCCGCCGGGCACGCCGTCCGGCGGGGGCCGTACGGAATCAGCCCTTGAAACGCGGGAACGCGCTGCGGCCGGCGTACACCGCGGCGTCGTCGAGGATCTCCTCGATACGCAGGAGCTGGTTGTACTTGGCGACGCGCTCGGAACGGGCCGGGGCACCGGTCTTGATCTGACCGCAGTTGGTGGCGACGGCCAGATCGGCGATGGTGACGTCCTCGGTCTCGCCGGAGCGGTGGGACATCATGCACTTGAAGCCGCTGCGCTGGGCCAGCTCGACGGCGTCGAGGGTCTCGGTCAGCGAGCCGATCTGGTTGACCTTGACCAGGAGGGCGTTGGCGGCGGCCTCGTCGATGCCTCGGGCGAGGCGCTCGGGGTTGGTCACGAACAGGTCGTCGCCGACCAGCTGGACCTTGGCGCCGAGCTTCTCGGTGATCGTCTTCCAGCCGTCCCAGTCGTCCTCGAACAGCGGGTCCTCGATCGAGACCAGCGGGTAGGCGGAGACGAGCTCCTCGTAGTACTCGGTCATCTCGGCGGCCGAGCGGGACTTGCCCTCGAACTCGTAGGCGCCGTCCTTGTAGAACTCGGAGGCGGCGACGTCGAGCGCGAGCGCGATGTCCTTGCCCGGCGTGTAGCCGGCCTTCTTGATCGCCTCGAGGATGAGGTCGAGGGCCTCGCGGTTGGAGCCCAGGTTCGGGGCGAAGCCGCCCTCGTCGCCGAGTCCGGTGGAGAGTCCCTTCTCCTTCAGGACCTTCTTCAGGGTGTGGTACACCTCGGTGCCCCAGCGCAGGGCCTCGGAGAAGGACTCCGCGCCGATGGGAGCGATCATGAACTCCTGGATGTCCACGTTGGAGTCGGCGTGCGAGCCGCCGTTCAGGATGTTCATCATCGGAACGGGCAGCAGGTGCGCGTTCGGGCCGCCGAGGTAGCGGAACAGCGGCAGGTCGGACGCCTCGGAGGCGGCGTGCGCGACGGCGAGGGAGACGCCGAGGATCGCGTTGGCGCCGAGGGAGGACTTGTCCGGGGTGGCGTCGAGGTCGAACATCGCCTGGTCGATCAGGCGCTGCTCGGTGGCGTCATAGCCGACGAGCTCGGGGCCGATCTGCTCGATGACGGCGAGGACGGCCTTCTCGACACCCTTGCCCAGGTAGCGGTTCGGGTCGCCGTCGCGGAGCTCGAGGGCCTCGAAGGCGCCGGTGGACGCACCGGACGGAACGGCAGCACGGCCGGTGCTGCCGTCGTCGAGGCCGACCTCGACCTCGACCGTGGGGTTGCCTCGGGAGTCCAGGATTTCCCGGGCTACGACGACGTCGATGGACGGCACGAGCATCTCCTTCTGGGATGTGACGTGTGAGGTGACACAAACGGAGCCGTGTCGGTGCAGGGTCGCTTTGGCCTTGCGGCAAGAGCCTAACCGCCTGGGAGGCATCGGCCGGCAGATGCCCGCCCCGTGGGACGAAAAAGCGGTCGGAACGGACAAAGACCCCGACCCGGGGGCACTTCCCGTACCCGCCGGACTGCGGGGAGTACGGGGGTGCACCGGGCCGGGGCCGGGGACGGGGGTGCGCCGTCGAGTGGTCCGCCGGGCCCACCGGACGACGGCCGTCCCGGGGACCACAGGGGCCCCCGGGGCCGGTCGTCAGCTCAGGTGGAGCTGCTGGCCGGGGTGGATGACGTTCGCGTCCGCGACGATGTCCTTGTTCAGCTCGAACAGCTTCTTCCAGCCGCCCTTGACCTTCTCTGCCTCGGCGATCCTGCTGAGGGTGTCACCGGCCTTGACCGTGTACTCGCCGTCGCCCTTCTTGACCGGGGCGGCCGCGCGCTCGGAGCGGCTGGTCGGGGCCTCGGCCCGCTTCGGGGCGGAAGGCCGGGCCTTGGGCTCGGCGGCCTTGGGGGCGGCCGGGGCGGCACCGTCGTACGAGGCGTTCGACAGTCCGGTGCCGCAGTTCGGCCAGGCACCCTTGCCCTGGCCCGCCAGGACCTTCTCGGCGATCTGGATCTGCTGCGCCTTGCTGGCCTTGTCGGCGGTGGAGGCGAACGCGGTGCCCCCGTAGGCCGCCCAGGTGGAGGCCGAGAACTGCAGCCCGCCGTAGTAGCCGTTGCCGGTGTTGATGGACCAGTTGCCGCCGGACTCGCACTGGGCGACGGCGTCCCACTCGGAGGCGGTCGCGGCGGACGCGGTGCCCGAGGCCATCAGCGGGGCGGCGATGGCGGCGCCGGCGACACCGGCGAGCGTGGCGACACGGGTGGACCGCTGGAAGACCGTCGGGCGACGGTGCTTGCCCTTGCCGGAAAGCAGCATCGAAGTTCTCCTCACCGACGCCTGCGAGGTGAGCTGTCGGGTTCGGGCCGATGTGGTGTGCCCGGCCGTGCGACGAGCGCACGGCTCCACCCCTAGCCGGGCAGCCCTCATCGGGCCTGTCCGGCACTTACCTTGGGTCCCCCGCTCCTGCCTTCGGCGCTTGCGCGACGACTGTTCCCGGCGGCCGCCGGCAGGATTCGGCGTGCGGTCGACGGGGCCCGCGTTGCGAGCGGTTCAGACCGTAGACACACGTCTCCCCGATGTTCAAAGTCGAACATCGGGGAGAAATCGCCCAAAACTGACGAGGTGACATGTCCGTTTTCGCAGGTGAGAGCCGCGATGACCGGAGTTGACCGTCTAGCGGGGCCAGTTGACCGGAAGAGACTCTTGTCTCACTCGCACAGAACCGGACATAAGCACTCGAACTACTCCTTCAACTCGCCCTCACCCAGGTCGAGATCGAGGCTCTGGCCAGGCAGGATGAGGTCCGCGTCGGAGCCGACGACGTCCTGGTTCGCCTCGTAGAGGGCGGGCCAGCCGCCGGGCACCTGGTTCGCGTCGGCGATCGACGAGAGGGTGTCGCCGGTGCGGACGACGTACTCATCTCCCGTGGCGGCGTCGTCCCGTGCCGATCCGTCACCTCGTGATGCGTGACGACCCGATTCACGCTCATCATCCGAATTGCCCGCATCGTCCCCTTCGGTGGCCGGGGTGCCCCGGTGCTTGCCGATGCCCGTATCCGCCCCGGCTTCACCGGACGCCTCCGCGCTCCCAGCGGAGCCCTCGACGGGTCCGGCGGGCTCCGGGGCCCCGTCCGGCGGGGAGGACTGCTCGGGCGGCGCGGACGAGGAGTCGCCCGTCCCCGACTGGGAGCCGGCCGGCGAGGAGGCTCCGGCATCCGGCTCGGGCACGGAATCCGCCCCGTCGCCGAACGACGGCGCCTTCACGAGGCCGCCCAGCGGGTCGGCCGACGGGGTACCGGCGGGCTCGGAGCCACTGCCACCCAGACCCGTGATCACTCCGCAGCTCTGCCAGGCGGAAGCGCCCTGGGCCGCGAGCACCATCTCGGCGACGGAGATCTGCTGGGAGGGGTCGGCGAGGTCGGCGCGCGGCGCGTAGGCGGTGCCGCCGTAGGCCTCCCAGGTCTCCTGGGAGATCTGGAGGCCGCCGTAGTAGCCGTTGCCGAGGTTGGCACTCCAGTCGCCGCCGCTCTCGCAGTCCGCGACGCGGTTCCAGGTGGCGGTGTCGGCGGCGGACGCGGTACCCGCGCCGAGCAGCGGGATGGCGATGGCCGATCCGGTCACCCCTGCCGCGACGATGAGGGCGGGGGCCTGACGAGGTCGGCGGTGTCGACCGTTCCCGGACAGCATGCGGTGTGCCTTCCGTGTGACTACAGAAAACTCCTGGGGATTGAGACCTCGATGCCCCGGAGTCGGGGTGAACGTAGCCGCACTCCGACGTCAGTCACAAGTCGGTGCAGCGGAGATCACGTGAAAGTCACAGTCTTGACTGTCCGTCAGATTCAGCGTCGGGTGAATTCAACGGGCAGAGTGCGCAATCCGCGCATGATGAGTCCCCCACGCCACCGCAATTCCGACGGATCGACCGCAAGCCGCAAGTCGGGCAGCCGGGTGAGGAGGGTCGCGAGCGCGACCTGCCCCTCCAGCCGCGCGAGCGGCGCACCCAGGCAGTAGTGGATGCCGTGCCCGTAGCCGAGGTGCTGGTTGTCCCGGCGGCCGAGATCGAGGGTGTCGGGCTCCGCGAACCGCTCGGGGTCGCGGTCCGCGGCGGCCAGCACGACGAGGACGGGGTCGCCGGCGGCGATGTCCCGTCCGCCGAGCGTCAGCGACTCGGTCGCGAAACGCCAGGTGGCGAGTTCCACCGGCCCGTCGTAGCGCAGCAGTTCCTCGACCCCGGTGGCGAGCAGAGCGTCCTCGCCGGCGGCCAGCGAGTCCTGGAGCCGCCGCCGCTGCCCCGGATTGCGCAGCAGCGCGTACGTCCCGTTCCCGATGAGGTTCACCGTCGTCTCGAACCCGGCGAAGAGCAGGATGAAGGCCATCGCCGCGGCCTCGTTCTCGGTGAGGTGCTCCCCGTGGTCGGACGCCTTGATGAGTCCCGAGATGAGGTCGTCGCCGGGGGCTTCCCGCTTGCGGTGGATCAGGTCGGCGAGATAGCCGCGCATCTTCTTCACCGACCGGGCGACACCGCCGCGCGGTCCCCCGCCGTGACGAATCATCATCCCCGCCCAGTCCCGGAAGTCGTCCTGGTCCTCCCGCGGTACGCCGAGCATGTCGCAGATGGCGTAGATGGGGAGCGGGAACGCGAACTCATGGATGAGGTCCGCACTTCCCCGCTGCGCGAAACCGTCGATGAGTCGGTCCGTCAGCTCCTGTACCCGGGGGGCGAACTCGGCCACCCGGCGAGGGGTGAACGCCTTCGACACGAGCCGCCGCAGCCGGGTGTGGTCGGGCGGGTCGATGTTCAGCAGATGCGTCATCAGCTCCGCCTTGCGCTCCCCGGGAATCCCCGTCTTCCCCTTCGCGTGCGCGGGCTCGTCGTGATGCGCCGGGTTCTTGCTGAGCCGCTGGTCCGCGAGGGCCTGCCGGGCGTCCGCGTACCGGGTCACCAGCCATGCCTCCACCCCGCTGGGCAGCCTGGTCCGGTGCACCGGCGCGTGCTCGCGCAGCCAGGCGTAGGCGGGGTACGGGTCGGTGGCGAACTCCCAGGTGAAGAGCTCGGGGGCGTCGGGGACGCGGGACGGCCGGTCGTGCATGGGACGACGTTAACCCGCGCCCGGTCGGTCATCCGTTCGGCGGACCTCTCCGCGTTCCCCGTGGGTAGGCTTGCCGTACGCGCCAGACTCCGTCGCATGGGAGCGCTGATGAGTGCCGCAGCCGAAGACCGGAGGGAAGACCAGGAAGGCCGGGAGGAGCAGTACGTGTTCCCGGTCCCACCCCCCGGTGGGTGGACGGCGGACGACCTCGACCGGATCAAGGGTCTCCCGCCGCACACCGAGCTGATCGACGGGGGACTGTTCTTTGTGACTCCGCAGACCGATTTCCACATGGCCGCACTGCGGCTGCTGGAGAACGCACTGGTGCAGCAGGCGCCGGACGACCTCTATGTCGTCCGCGAGATGACCACCAAACTGGGCGTACGCGACCGGCCGGAGCCCGATCTCATGGTGGTTCCGTGGAGCGCCCGCACGGGACCGCAGCAGACCTGGTACGCCCCGGACGACATCCTGCTCGCCGTCGAGATCGTCTCGGACGAGTCCGTGCAGCGTGACCGCGAGCTCAAGCCGCGCAAGTACGCGGCGGCCGGCATCCGGCACTTCTGGCGGGTCGAGAAGAGCGACGATCTGCCGGTCGTCTACGTCTACGAGCTGGACCCCGCCACGAACGCCTACGCGGTCACCGGCATCCACCACAACCGGCTGAAGGTCGACGTCCCGTACCCCGTCGAGGTCGACCTCACCGCAGTGGACCGGCGGTGCGGAAAGCGGGACTGACGCACCCGCCGGAGCGGGCTCCCGGGCGGCCGGATCATCGCCCCGCACCGGCCGCTGCGGATCGTGACGGCGGCCCCCGGCCCTCCCCCTCAGTCCCGGGCCGCGGACTCCGCCGCGAGGATCGCGTCGCGGTAGGCGCGGGCCGCGGCGCGTAGGGCGGCCTCCGGGTCGTGGCCCTCGGCCTCCGCGCGCACGGCCATCGCCAGCAGCTCGTAGCCGACCGCGCGGTCGCCGTCCTCCGTGGGCAGCTCCACGTCCAGTCCGGCCGTCCGCACCCGGCCCGCCAGTTTCGCGGCGAGCGCGAGTCCCGGCTGACCGAGCGGAACGCCGTCGGTCACCGACTCCCGCCGCTTCTCGATCGCCTTGGTGCGCAGCCAGTGCTCCTTGACGTCCTCCGGGGTCTCGGCACGGGCGTCCCCGAAGACATGCGGGTGGCGGTGGACGAGCTTGTCGACGATGGTCCCGGCGACGTCGTCGATCGAGAACGGCTCGTCCCCCTCCTCCCCGCTCGCCTCCTGCGCGATGCGCGCGTGGAAGACGACCTGGAGGAGGACGTCGCCGAGTTCCTCGCGCAGTTCGTCGCGGTCACCGTCCTCGATGGCCTCGACCAGCTCGTACGCCTCCTCGATGCCGTACTTGGCAAGGCCCTTGTGGGTCTGCTGCGACGACCACGGGCACTCGCGGCGGATCCGGTCCATGACCTGGACGAGGTCGAGGAGCCGCGCGCCCGGGAGATCGTACGAGCCGGGCAGCAGTTCCAGGTCGGGCATCCGCACCCGGCCGGAGCCCGCCATGCGCGCCAGGCCGTCGGTGAGGGCCTGGTCGCCCTCGCCGGTCGCCAGGACCACGGCGGTCCGGCCTCCCGCGCAACCGTCCACCAGCTCCTGCGCGGTCGGCACGGCGATCTCCACGCCGACACCGGCCTCCCTCAGGTACGGGAGCTGCGGGTGCTCGGCGTCGGCGCAGAGCACCCGGTCGGCGGCACGCAGGGTCTGCCACGCCGGCCAGGACAGCAGTCCGGGCGCGACACGATGGCTGGCGGTGAGCAGGACGATTCGGCCGGGCTCGACGGGCGCTTCAGCGTTCACCCCTCGACCTTACGTCGCGGCGGGCGGGCGCCGGCGCCGGGTCTCACGCCCGCGCTGAAGCCACCGCCGTCGGGCCGCACTTCCGTACGAGCGACCGCCACCGCGCAGACTCCCGTACGAGCCACCGCCACCGCGCCCCGGCGGCCCCCGCGAGCGGCGGCCGCCGGATCTCACCGGGCCCGCGGAACCGTCCGCCGCACCGGAACCGTCCGCCGCACCGGAGGATCCCACCGGCCGACCGCGGCCCGGGAGGCCGTCGCTACGACCCGGCCTGGATCGCCTCCGGCTGCTTGCTGACCTGGGTGATCCACGGTGCCTTGTAGTCACCGAGCTGGATCTTCGTATCGTCCCACGCGCCGTACCGAGGGTTCACGTCGATGTCGAGCTCCTTGGACGCGGCCGTCAGCGCCGCGCCGACCTTCTGCTGGCCCTCCGGGGTGCCGAGATCGGCACCCAGCGCCCGGGCCAGTCCCGTCAGCAGGACCTCCTCGCGGACGGCCTGGTCGATCCGGTCCGGAGCCACTCCGCGTTGCTGGAGCAGCATCGCGGCCAGCTGCTCCTCGCCGCCGGACTGCTGGGCCAAGGAGGCGCGGGCGTCCTGGACCTCCTTGCGCGAGGCGGTGACGCCGTTCTTCCCGGCGGCGTGCTCCAGGATCCGGTCGAAGATCATCCCGTGCAGTTTGGCGCGGTTCAGCTGCCCGGTGTTCTTGATCAGCTGGGCGGCCTCGGGAGACGCCTCCTGGGCGGCCCGCACGTCCCTGACCTCCGCCTGGAGCGCGGACACCTCGATCCGGTCGCCCCCGACGACGGCAGCGGCGCCTGGGCGCGCCTCGGTCCCGCAGGCGGCGAGCAGGGGCGCCGCCGCGACGAGCGCGGCGGAGAGGGCGAGCGCGGTGCGACGGCGGCGGTGCAAAGGGGCCTCCTGGCGTGCGGTGGTGATCGTGACGCGGAGCGTTTGTGACGCGGTGCACAAAGACCTTGCGGTGATCGATGGTAGGCAGTCGGCGTGGCGCAGGCCACTACTTCGCCGCCACTGATTCGGTCAACGATTCGGGAGGCGGTCGGGGTGCGGTCGGGAGGCGGTCGGGAGGCGGCACCGCGCACCCGTTCCCCACGGGCAGGCCTGATCGGCGGGGACCGGGGCATCCGTCAGAGGAGGGAGGGCCGGGCTATGGGTGCGCTCAGGGCGGTGTCGTGGTGGGTGAAGGTGTCGGTCGGCGTCCTGCTGGTGGCCGCGCTGCTGGTGGTGGGCACCCAGCTGCGGGCGCTGCCGGGGCTCGGCGGACTGTTCGGTGAGGAGACGCACGACCGCTCGGGGCCGGCGGTGCTGGAGTCCGTCCAGGACATGAGCCGCTACCAGGCCGCCACGGGCAACTTCCAGGTCGTGGTGGACCTGGAGAAGGACACCAGGTATCTGCCGGACGCCCTGCGCGGCACCAGGGTGCTCTACGTCGGAGCGGGCACCGTGGACGCGTACGTCGACATGGGGGCGCTCGGGGAGAGGGACATCACCGTGAACGAGCAGCGCACCGCCGCGACGATCCGGCTCCCGCACGCCGTCCTCGACCGGCCCGCGCTCGACCCGGACCGCTCCTATGCCGTCTCGAAGCAACGCGGTCTGCTCGACCGGCTCGGCGATCTCCTCTCCGACAACCCCAACAGCGAACAGGCCGTGCAGCAGCTCGCGGTACGGCACATCGCCACCGCCGCGAAGGAGAGCCGGCTGACGGCACAGGCGGAGCGGAACACGACGAGGATGCTGGAAGGGCTCCTGCGCTCGCTCGGGTTCAGCAGGGTCACGGTCGTCTACGGGGGGTGAACGGCGCTCCGCGCGGCGCCGGACCCTCGTCCCGGGAGGCGCGGAGGCGGCCGGACCGCTACCCGCTGTGCGGGGGCGTCAACGCAAGGACACCAAGACTTCACCCGAATGGCCCCCGTTGGTGTCCCCTTGAGCGGAAATCGCGGCGTAACCTCCCGGCCATGCCTTCCCTCCTGAGCAACCGGCTGGCGAAGCGGATGCTGCGTCCGGCGTTCTCACTGGTGGAGCAGCGCCTCGAGCGTGCCACCACCTCACTCCAGGCCGATCTCGACGCCCTGCACCACGAAGTGGCCGATCTGCGGCGGCAGAGCTACGGGCTCGGGTTGCTGCTCGACCACTCCGGGCGGGACGGCCACCGGATGCCCACCGCGACCCAACTGGACACGCTGGTGCGGGAGGTGAGCACGGTGACGGGTGCCTCCGGTGAGCACGCGCGCCGCGATCTGACGGTGGCCTATCGCACGGTGGTGGCACTGGAGGCGCTGGGCGTCGGCCGGCTGGCGGGCTCGACCTCGGACATCTGCGGGAAGCTGGCGACCGTGCCGCTGCTGGCCCCGCCGAACGAGGAGGTCCTGGAGATCGGCACCCAGCACGGGCTGTTCGCGGCCGCCCTGCTGCGCATGCTGCACCGCGCGGGCGTCGAGCCGCGGCTGACGGTCGTCGACCCGCTGGCCGGCGCCCTCGTACCGACGGGCACCGCGTCCGCCCCGGTCCGGGAGGACGTCGTCCGGGCCAACCTGGCACTGTGCGGCAGCCGTTCCGGCTCCCAGGCCCGGCTCCTGCGGGGGACGTCCGCCGACGCCGGGGTGCGCGCCGAGGTGTCCGACCGGCGCTACGGCGTGGTCGTCCTGGCCGGTGATCCGTCCGTGGAGGGCGTGCTCGCGGATCTGGACCTCACGGAGGAACTCGCCGCCGACGGCGCGGTCGTCGTCCTCGACGGACACGGCGACGACACCCGCCCCGGAGTCGCCGGAGCCCTCACCAAGCGGCTCGCCGACGGCTCCCGCCTGAGGCTGCTGGGCGTGGTCGCGGGAACGGCGTTCCTCCGGGCCGTGTGACACCCGCCGAAGCGAGGCCGCCCCATCCCGCGGCGGCCTCGCTCCGGCACCCCGGCGGGACCGGAACCGGCCCCTCAGCCGGTGCGGAACTGGCGCTGGCGGTCCAGCGACCGGCGCAGCTCGACGGCGAGCGGGTGGCCGGGGCCGTGCACTCGTTCCGTGTCGAACAGCAGGTTCTGCAACTGCTGGTGCCCCGCGGTGTGGTCGCCCATCGCCAGGAGCAGATGCCCCATCCGGTGCCGGATGTCGAAGGCCCGCGAGAGGTCTCCCCCGGTCCGCTGCCCGCTCTCGTAGTGGGGCAGCACCGCCCGGTACTCGGCGAGCGCCGCGGCCGTCTCCCCCAGCTGTTCCAGACACTGCGCCGCGTCGTAGCGGAACTGGAGCGTCTGCGGGTCGCCCGGCCCCGCCTCCGCGGCCCGCTCGTCCGCGAGCCGCCGCAGCTCGGGCAGGGCCCGGCGGTACTGGCCGTCGTCCATCAGCGTCGTCGCGTACTGCTTGCGCAGGATGCGGACGACCGGGGACCGCTCGCCGTGCTCCGCCGCGGCCGCCGGGAGGATGCCGCCGAGGATGTCCACGGCCCGCGTGATGCTGCCCTCGCCGAGGAGGCGCTTGACCTCGTCCACGGCGGCGGCGACGTCGGGGCGGTCGGCGACCGGAGCCGCTGAGGCGACCACCCGCGGATCGGGCGGCGGCGGGGCCGTCGCCCGGTCCGGCCACGGCGCGTGCGGGCGCAGGAAGGGGCGGGTCGGATCGAGCGGCCCGCCGGGCGCGCCGGACCGCGTGGGCAGCAGCGGCGTCAGGGCCTCGTACACCTCCTGTGCACCGGAGGGCCGGTGCTGCGGGTCCTTGGCGAGCAGCCGCAGTACCAGCGCCTCCAGCTGATCGGGGACCTCGGGCCGCAGCTGCCGCACCGGCAGCGGGGGCTCGTAGAGATGGCGGTGGAGCACGCCCAGCGCGGTGGAACCCGCGAACGGCACATTGCCGCTGAGCAGTTCGTGGAGCAGCACGCCGAGGGCGTACAGGTCGGTGTACGGGCCGACGGCGCCGCCCATGGCCTGCTCGGGCGCCATGTACGCCGGGCTGCCGATCGGCGATCCGGTGTGGGTGAGGCGGGTGGTGTCCGTGTCGATGACGGACGCCACACCGAGGTCGAGGACGGTGACCGCGCCGTCCGGCTTCACCATCACGTTCCGCGGCTTGAGGTCGCGGTGGACGATCGGGACGGCGTGCACGGCGCCGAGGACGGAGCACAGTTGGGCGGCGACGCAGACGGCCCACTCCCAGGGGTACGGGTCGTGCTCGGCGAGGTGGTCGGCGAGGTCCGCGCCCTCCACGTACTGCATGACGAGATACAGGTCGTCGCCGTCGCTGCCGGCGTCGTGCACGGTGACCAGGCCCGGGTGGGTCACCTGGGCCGTGACGCGGCACTCGCGGACGAAGCGGCGCCGCATCTCGTCGGCGGCCGTGGCGGGCGCCATGTGGTCGGGGCGGAGCAGCTTCACGGCCACACGGCGGTCGAGGCGCTGGTCGTAGCCCGTCCAGACCTGGCCCATGCCGCCCTGGCCTATGACGGTGGAGAGTTCGTAGCGTCCGGCGATGACGCGACCGTTCACCGGTCACCGCCGTCGGAACGGGGCTCGCGGCGAAGGAGGTCGCTGAGTTCGTCGAGTTCGGCGCGGACCTGGTCGATACGGCGGTTCGGCTCGGGGGCCGCGGCCGGGCCGGAGACCGGCGGCTGCGGTCCGGACTGCGAAGGGGCCGGCGAGGGCGACTGCCGCGGCACGGGAGGGTGCTGCACGGGCCGGGCGTACGGGTTCGGCGCCGGGGCCCCGGTGCCCTGCGGGCCGGCAGGCGGATAGCCGTACGCCGCCACCGGCGGGTG
Source organism: Streptomyces sp. NPDC049887 (assembly GCF_040656535.1). NCBI lineage: Bacteria > Bacillati > Actinomycetota > Actinomycetes > Kitasatosporales > Streptomycetaceae > Streptomyces > Streptomyces sp. NPDC049887. The sequence goes on from NZ_JBFAMM010000001.1 coordinate 119,384, forward strand.
CGGCGGCAATCCGTACCCCCCGGCCTGGCCGGGGCCGGACTTGAGCCGCTCGTAGTGCCGGGTCTCCGCCAGCACGTAGTACGTGATGGACCCGACCATCACGAGCGTGACCCAGCCGAGGATGGTGAAGCCCACGGCGTCCGTCATCTCCCCGTTCTCCGGGGTGGAGACACCGGCGAAGACCAGCATGCCCACGTTGGCGGCGACGGTGGCGCAGAAGAGGCCCCAGTCGACCGGCTTGCGGGTGACGATCGCGAGCCGCAGCATCGGCACCCAGGCGAGCAGGCTGCAGCTGAGCACGGCCGCCGCGATGAAGACCACGCGCAGGGTGATCAGCGTGCCGTCGGAGGGACGGCCGGCGGGTGGAGGCGGGTAGCCGTGGCCGTGGCCCTGCATGGCTGCTCCTGGGACTGGTGCGTTCACTGGTGTGAGTGCACGGACTGCTCGTCGGACGAGGTCCGAGCGTATACATCGACAGCGACATCCGGCCGTGGGTTGTACCGAACCGTTGTTGAACCGATCACGCGCCGACCGTTCCCGTGTCCGGCGTCCGGTCCCCGGTGCCGGGACGGCCGGTCGCCGGTGCGGCGCCGCCCGGCCGCCGGACCGCCCGGCCGCCGGACCGCCCGGCCGCGGGGGGCCGGACCGCAGCGGGCCGTCGGGACGCGGGTCACTCGCGCGACCCCGTCCCGGGTGTTCCCCACCCCCGGTGCCGGGGACGCCCGCGTCGAGCGTCGTCGCCGCGCCCGGCTCAGGCCTCGACCGTGCCGTCCGTCAGCCCGTCGTACAGCCCCTGCACCAGCTGCCCACCCAGCCGGCCCGCGAGGCGCAGCGCGGACTCGAACTCGGCCAGCGCCCGGAAGCGGTCCCCGTAGCGCCGCTGTTCGGCGAGCGGCAGGCGCGGCAGCTGGAGACGGCGCACGTCGAGCCGGGTGGCCGTGGAGGCGTAGCTGCTCGCCTGACGGTTGTTCGCGGTGCCCCGCAGGAAGCCGGCGAGGAACCAGGGGTCCAGCGCCGCAGCATCGGGCCGCAGCAGTTGCAGGTTCCGGCCGAGCGCCGCTCCGGCCGTCGCCTCGTCGACGACGCGGGCGGACGGGCCGACGCCGAGTACGGGCACGACGACGTCCCCGGCCCGGACCAGGACCGGCTCGACCGGCTCCTCGCCGGGTGCCGGACCGTCGGGGAGCACCCCCGAGGGTGCGGTGCCGTCGAGGACGTCCTGTTCGGTGAGGACGGGCACCGGTCCGGTGCCCGTACCGCCGGACCGCAGCTCGATGGCTCCCGCACGGACCAGTTCGCCGACGGTGGTGCCGGGGCGGACTGCCGTCCCCGCCGCCGGCGCGGCCGCCTCCGGCGTGAGATCGCGGGTGAGCCTCAGCGTGTCGGCCAGCCGCTCGCGCACGTCGGTGAGTTCGGCCGCACCTCCCCCGGTCGCGGGCGGCGGCAGATGGCGCGCCGGGGCCAGGTCCACGTCGTCGTCGAGGAGTTCGATGACGGGCACGGAGCGGCTCCTGCCGCGCCGCTCCTCCACGCTGCCGTCGCGGTCGAAGGGCAGCCAGGCGTCGAGGACCGCACGGTGCACGGCCGGCCAGTCGAGTCGGTCGCGCCCCCCACCCGGCTCCGCGAGCTCGGCGGTGTCGACCAGGAGCAGTTCCTGCCCTGGGCGGTCACCGGCGGCCGGGCGGCGCAGCACCCAGAGGTGGAGCGGAATGCCGTACGGCGGCGCCGCCCCCGCGGGAAGGGAGACGACGGCCCGCAGCGCCCCGCGCCGCAGCAGGTCCGCACGGACCCGGCGGCCCGACTTGCGGGAGGCGACGGCCGGCGGCATCAGCAGCACCGCCGTGGCGCCCGGGCGCAGCCGGGCGAGCGCGTGCTGCACCCAGGCCAGTTCGGATTCGGTGCGGGCCGGGAAGCCGTACTCCCAGCGGGGGTCGTAGGCGAGTTCGTCGTGGCCCCAGTTCCGCTCGTTGAACGGCGGGTGACAGAGGACGGCGTCGGCGGCGGCTCCGGGGAAGGCGTCGGCGCGGAGGGTGTCACCGGCGGCCGCCCGGATGTCGGCGTCGCCGTGCAGGGCCAGGCGGAGCGCCGTGAGCGACGCCAGTTCCGGGTCGGCGTCCTGGGCGTACAGGGCGGCGGGCTGCCGTACGGCACGCAGCAGTTCGCCCGTGCCGGACGCGGGGTCGAGAACCGTCCTTCCCTGGGTGTCCGCCCCGGCGAGGGCGGCCATCAGCTCGGCCGGCCCGGCCGGAGTGAGCGTGAACTGGCGGGGGTTGGCGTCCAGGTGCCGGCCGAGCAGGAACTCGAAGGCCTGGCGGGCGCCGATCTCGGCGGCGAGTTCGGCAGCGCCCCGCAGGAGGGCCACGGACGGCTCCAGTTCGGCGGGGCCCGGGGTCGGCACGGCGGCGCGCTGTTCGCCGAACCGGGCCTTGAGCACGCCGTCCAGCGCGGCGGGGAGCCTGGCGATCAGCCGTTTGTCCGACACGGCCGCCAACTCCAGCCAGGCCGTGGGCCGGTCACGTACGAGCAGCAGGACGCGGCCCGCGTGCCCCAGGGCGTTGACGGCGCCCGCCGGATGGCCGGAGAGCTGCTGCCAGACCCTTTCCCGCAGTGGCACCTCAGCGAGCTTGCCCTGGGCCCGCAGCCACTGCTCGACCTCCTGCAGCGCGAAGGACGGGCTGGTCTCGGTGCCGCCGACGGGCTTGGGGAAGTCGGCGTGCCGGCGCCGCCAGTTGCTGACAGCGGCGCGCCCGACGCCAGCCAGCCGGGCGATTCCGGCAGCCGTCACCTCTGCTGCGTTCTCCGGCACGGGCTGCTCCTGTCCTCCGCCGGCGACCCGCCGACGCTGATGTGACACCGAGCATAGCGATGACTGCGGGACGGATCACTTAACAGTGTGTGTGAATCTGTTCTTTGTGAACCGTGTTGACTCGGTTCACAGGCTCTGTTGTTATTGACCCGTCGCACCGCCGGACCGTCGAACGGGCCGGACCACGCAGCGCCCCGTTGGCCGCTACAACAGGCGCCGATGACACGTCCCCTGGAGGACACCCATGTCCCAGTACACGCCGCAGCCCCAGTTCCCGCAGGCGCCCGTGCCGACCGCCCCGGCTCGCAACGGCCTCGGTACCGCCGCGCTGATCCTGGGGATCATCGGAGTCCTGTCCGGGCTCATCCCGCTCTTCTTCTGGCTCGCCGGCATCCTCGGCCTGATCGGGCTGATCCTCGGCCTCTCGGCGAAGGGCCGGGTGAAACGCGGCGAAGCCACCAACAAGGGAGTCGCCGTCGCCGGCATCGTGCTCGGCCTGGTGTCCCTGGTCCTGTCGGTGGTCGGCGCGGTCATCACGTTCAAGGCCGTGGACGAGGCGGTCGACGAGATCAACAAGGTCACGTCCGGGTCGTCCGCCTCCAGGAAGCCCGCCGGGGGTGACAAGCCGCTGGAGAAGGCGAATGACGGCGAGAACGCGACCGGCAAGGCCCTCGCCGCCGGCGACTCCGCCGTCTACGACGACGACCTGACCATCACCGTGTCCGAGCCCGCGGCCTGGACGCCGGGCGAGTACGCCATCGGCCACACCAAGGGCAACAAGGCGTACAAGGTGACCGTCACCATCGAGAACCCCGGCAAGGAGAAGTTCGACGCCGCGCTCGTGACCGCCGAGGCCCGCGCCGGCAAGGACGGCGTCAAGGCCGAGTCGATCTACGACGGCAAGGTCGGCGAGCCGTTCACCGGCACGATCCTGCCCGGCAAGAAGATCACCGCTGTCTGGGCCTTCGACGCCCCCGCCGACGCCGAAAACCTGACCGTCGAGGTCAGCCCCGGCTTCGAGTACGACGCCGGCGTCTGGGACCTGAAGCTCTGAACCCCGCCCCAGCCGTCACCCCCGCCCAGCACGTCCCGTCCCCGCCCCCAGCCCCCAGCCCCCAGCCCCCAGCCCCCAACGGAGAAACCGTCATGCCCGCCGTCATGCCCACCCGCGTCAAGCACCTCGCCCTCGCCTCGCTGTGCGCCGCTTCCGCCCTCGCCCTGACGGCGTGCGGCCCCGTCGGCCAGACGGCCGGCGGCAGCAAGCCGAGCGCGGAGTCCGGCCCGTACCCCGGCCTCTCGGGCCCCGAGATCCTCAACAAGGCCATCACCACGACGAAGAAGGCGACCTCGCTCAGACTCAAGGTCACCATGACCACGGCGGACGGCCCGGTCCGGGGGGACCTCGCGGTGGACACCAAGGGGAACTGCGCGGGAACCGTCCAGATGGGCACGGAGGGCACCACGGAGCTCGTCAGGACCGGCGACACGGTCTACCTGCGCTTCGACGAGAAGATGCTGCGCTCGCAGACCGAGGGCGGCTCCGAGGCGGAGACCCGGGCCGCCCTGGACACGCTCCTGGGCAAGTGGGTCCGGGAGAAGGCCGACGCCCAGGACGCCAAGGACCTCGCGCAGTTCTGCGACCTCGACAGCTACCTCGAAGAGTTCGAGGCCAACGACACCGAGGCGAAGCGGGCCGGCGGCTCGACGGTCGACGGCACACCGACGGTGGTCCTCAAGGAGTCCTACCGGGGCGAGAAGGCCACCGCCCACGTGGCCGCGGAGGGCACGCCGTATCTGCTTCGCTTCCAGGTGACCGGAGGCACTGAGCCGATCGACATGACCTTCTCGGAGTTCGACCGGCCGGTGCCCGTGAAGGAGCCGGCCGAGAAGGACGTCGTGGACCTCGACTGACCCGGGTCCACGAGAAGCGGGGGAACAGCCGGGAGGGCCGCGGGAGGGGGCGGCCTTCCCGGCCCTTCCGCAGGCGGGCGGCGAGGCGAGGCCGGCAGCCCTTCACCTTCCGTCCGCGCGGCCACGGGGCTGAGTGCCGGCACTCAGTCCTGGCACTGCTTCAGCATCATCGCCTTGTCCGCCGCCGTCACCGCGAGGTCGTACTTGAGCGCCACCTGGGCGAAGCGGACCGCGTACGCGCACCTGATCTGTTTGCTGGGCGGCAGCCACGACGCCGGTCCGGAATCGCCCTTGGCGGAGTTGGCACGGCCCTCGACGGGCAGGAGATTGAGCACGTCGTTGGCGAACTGCTCACGCTTGCTCTCCGGCCAGCGGGACGAGCCCATCTGCCAGCTGTACGACAGGGGCACCACGTGGTCTATCTGCACCTCGGCCGCCCTCGCCTTCTTCCAGGCGATGTCTTTTCCGGTGTACGGGTCGTACAGGTTCATCGAAACGACCACGCAGTCGGAACCAGCTCGGAACCGGACATGCCGCCCATGGAGCTTCAGCAAGTCGTTCCGCGTGTCACAACCGTTCCTCGCCAGCGGTACTCCGTCCGCCGTGTCCATCCACGCGTAGCCGAACTCATCTCGGTCGTAGCCCGTCCTCGGCCCACGCCCCTTCGTGGTCAGCTCCCCGATGAGGCTGCGAGCCGCGGCCTTGTCCGCGTCCGCCGTCACGGGCGCGAGCCCCGGCTTCGTACCGTCCGGGTTGCCGAGCGGGCCGGCCGCGCGGCCCGCCGGCGGGCCGGGGGCGGAGCCCCCTCCACCGGGCTCGCCGGAACCGGGGACGCAGCCCGCGAGGACGGCAGCGGACAGGGCGACGGCGAACAGCGCCGGGCGCGGCTTGCACAGGGATTCGGGCACGCAGGGATCCTAAGGGCTGTCCCGTGATCCCCAGCGGGCGCACAAAGGCAGCCGCGGCCCTCGCCGCGTAATCGGACCGCCCGAACACACCCGGTACGAGGACGGCCCTCCGCCTTCCGATGCACCGCGTCCGACGCCCCGCGCTGATCCTCCGGTGACGGCGGACAGCCCTTGGGGCGCGACGGCCCGGGCGAGGACCGGATCGCGGTGAACGTCCTCCCCGCGGGGCCGGACCGTGCCCCGGAGGTCACCGATGCCCGGCGTCGTCCCGCGCGGCAGCAGGTCGACGGCCGGGGAGCGACGGGCGCGGGGGACGGGGCATTCGTCATCCCCGCGGAGACGTCAGCCGACGCAGCCGCGCACGGAGTCGGTCGGCCTGCAGTTGTTCGGGGTGTTGAACATGACCTGGGAACCGAGGAGTCTCACGGTCCCGGACCGCCGGAAGATGCCGCCGCCGTCGATGGCGCGGGTGCCGTTGATGACGGTCCGGTCCAGCGTGGACGTGCCGACGGCGTGGTAGAGACCGCCGCCAAGCGCCGTGCCGTCCTGCGCGGTGACGGTGTTGTTGATGATCCTCGACCGGGTGGTCTCCAGCGTGCCGCCGTCCGGGTTGTCCAGGCCGCCGCCCTGGGCCACCCCCTCGGAGGCGTCGACGACATTGCCGACGACGGAGCTGCGCAGCAGCTTCAGTTCGCTCCGCGGCCCGAGCCGGATGCCGCCGCCGCGTGCCGTGCCGCCCCGGGCCGTCACCGTGTTGCCGCTGACATGGGTGTTGTCGACGGTCATGCGGGCGGAATTGGTGATTCCGCCGCCCTGGGCCGCGCCGTCCGGGGCGTCGGCGACGTTGCCGCGGACGAAGCTGCCGGTGACGGTCATCCGGCCGGACGCCGCCGGTGCGCTGTTGGTGACCGCGGCACGGGCGAACCCGCCCGGCGCGGACGCACGGTTGCCCCTGATCACGGAGTTCTTGACGGTGCTCTGCGCCATGGCGGCGATGCCGGAGCCGAACGCGAAGCTCCCGGTGTCCTCCCTGACCCACGCCAAGTTGTTGATCACCTGGGCACCCTCGACCGTCAGCGGCCCGTCGTTGGCGATACCGCCGCCCGCCGCCGCGCCACCGTGCTCGGATCCGGAGTAGGCGACGGTGTTGCCGCTGACGACCGAGCTGCGGACCGTGGCGTTGCCGGGGTTGTCGATGCCGGCGCCCTGCGCGTACAGCTTCGACTCGGCCCGGTTGCCGGTCACCCTGCTGCGGGTCAGGAACATCTGGCCGAGGTTGGCGATCCCTCCGCCGCAAGCCATGCCGGGGACGTCCGGGTAGGCCGGGCAGTCGGTCGCACTGCCGCCGCTGATCGTGGTGTCGAGCATCGTCAGCCGCGCCGTCCTGCCGACGAGCAGGATGCGGAACCTCGGCGCCGTCGCGGCACGGGTGATCGTCGCGCCCTGACCGTCGACGGTCATCGTGCCGGTGATCACCGGCAGGCCGTTGACCGGGTGGAAGGGGTTGGCCCCCGCCGCCAGCCGGTACGTGCAGCCCGGCGCCAGCCGCAGGGTCTCCGGGGCGGCCGTGCCGTTGGCCGCGCGGATCGCGGTGAGGAGATGCGGGACCGAGCACGGTACGTCGATGACGCCGGGGGCCGCGGGCGGTTTCGGCGGCACGGCGGGCTTGGCGGGTACGGCGGGCTTCGCGGGTACGGCGGGCTTCGCCGGTACGGCCGGCTTCGCGGGACCGGGGGGCTTCGCGGTTCCCGGCCGCTCGGGCCCGGCGACGGCGCCTCCGGGCGCGGCCGGGGAGGGGGCGGCTGCCGGCGGCGCCAGGAGCGGAGGCGCGGGGGGAACCGGCGGGGCGGTACCGGGACCGGGAACGGCCGGAGCCGGAGGCGTGGCAGCCCCCACCCCGGGTGGAGCGGGGACACCGGGAGCGGCCGGTACCACGGGGACCGCGGGCACGGTCGCCGGAGGCCGCTGCTGGGGCGGCGGAGGCGACGGGGCGGCTCCGGCGGCAGTGACGGGGACCGTGACCAGCGCGCCCGCCACGAGACCGACGACGGCCGGAACGTGCTGACGAGACATCAAAGGCTCCTCACTGCTGGGGCGGTACGGCCGACCACGCGGGGACACAGCCCTCGCGAGCCAAGCCGAACACGTCCCGTTCCCGTCGTCGCCCCGGCCTGATCCGTCCGGGCGAGCCGTGCCCCGAACGGACGACGACGCCCGCACACCGCGGTCTTGGGCCGCCGCAGGCCGCGGGTGCCGCCGCGAGCCGCCACGGGCTGCGCGAGCCGGCCGCCGGGATCGCCACCGGGGCGCGTTTCGAAAGCAGCGTCGTCCGCCCCCAGGGCCGGGGCCCCCGCCCGGACGGGACCTTCGAGACGCGCTCTAGCCGAGGACCGACGTCAGGAACTCGCCCGTCCACGCCAGCAGTTCACGCCCCACCACCGGCTTGCCGCCGATCTTGCCCGTCGTCGGCCGGGGGACCAGGACCTGCTGGACCGCCGGCTTGATCACCGTGCGCGGGTACAGCCGCTTCAGCCGAAGCTCCTGCGACTCGCGCAGCTCCACCGGCGCGAAGCGGATGTTCGGGCCCTGGAGCACGATCTCGCCGACCCCGCAGGCCCGGGCGAGCATCCGCAGCCCGGCGACGAGCAGCAGGTTCTCGACCGGCTCCGGCAGCTTGCCGTAGCGGTCGACGAGTTCCTCGCGCACCGCCTTGACGTCCTCCTCCGAGTTCGCGGCGGCGATGGCCCGGTACGCCTGGAGGCGCAGCCGCTCGCCCGGCGCGTAGTCGTGCGGGACATGCGCGTCGACCGGGAGCTCGATCTTGACCTCCAGCGGCGGCTCCTCCTCCGCGCCGCCCTCCAGGGAGGCCCGGTAGTCGGCGACCGCCTCGCCCACCATGCGGACGTACAGGTCGAAGCCGACGCCCGCGATGTGCCCCGACTGCTCGCCGCCGAGGAGGTTGCCCGCTCCGCGGATCTCCAGGTCCTTCATCGCGACGTACATGCCCGCGCCCATCTCGGTGTGCTGGGCGATCGTCGCCAGCCGCTCGTGCGCGGTCTCGGTGAGCGGCTTCTCCGGCGGGTAGAGGAAGTACGCGTAGCCGCGTTCCCTGCCGCGGCCGACGCGGCCGCGCAACTGGTGCAGCTGGGAGAGGCCGAAGTTGTCGCCGCGCTCGACGATGAGCGTGTTGGCGTTGGAGATGTCGATACCGGACTCGACGATCGTCGTCGAGACGAGCACGTCGAACTTCTTCTCCCAGAAGTCGACGACGACCTGCTCCAGCGCGCTCTCGCCCATCTGGCCGTGGGCGGTCGCGATCCGCGCCTCAGGCACGATCTCCCGCAGCCGCGCCGCCGCCCGGTCGATCGACTCGACCCGGTTGTGGATGTAGAACACCTGCCCCTCGCGGAGCAGTTCGCGGCGGATCGCGGCGCCGATCTGCTTCTCCTCGTAGGGGCCGACGAACGTCAGCACCGGGTGGCGCTCCTCCGGCGGGGTGGTGATCGTCGACATCTCGCGGATGCCGGTGACCGCCATCTCAAGGGTCCGGGGGATGGGGGTCGCGGACATCGTCAGGACGTCGACGTTCGCGCGGAGCTTCTTCAGCTGCTCCTTGTGCTCGACGCCGAACCGCTGTTCCTCGTCCACGATGACCAGTCCCAGGTCCTTGAACCTGGTCTCGGACGAGAACAGCCGGTGGGTGCCGATGACGATGTCGACCGAGCCGTCCCGCAGGCCCTCCAGGGTCGCCTTGGCCTCGGTGTCGGACTGGAAGCGCGAGAGGGCCCGGGTGACTACGGGGAACTGGGAGTAGCGCTCCGAGAAGGTCCCGAAGTGCTGCTGCACCAGCAGTGTCGTCGGGACGAGCACCGCCACCTGCTTGCCGTCCTGGACGGCCTTGAAGGCGGCCCGGACCGCGATCTCCGTCTTGCCGTAGCCGACGTCGCCGCAGATCAGCCGGTCCATCGGAACCGACTTCTCCATGTCCTCCTTGACCTCGGCGATGGTGGTCAGCTGGTCGGGCGTCTCCGCGTACGGGAACGCGTCCTCCAGCTCCCGCTGCCAGGGCGTGTCCGGGCCGAAGGTGTGCCCGGGCGCCGCCATCCGGGCGCTGTAGAGCTTGATCAGGTCGGCGGCGATCTCCTTGACGGCCTTCTTGGCGCGCGCCTTCGTCTTCGTCCAGTCCGCCCCGCCGAGCCGGTGCAGCGTGGGCGCCTCACCGCCGACGTACTTGGTGACCTGTTCCAGCTGGTCGGTGGGGATGTAGAGGCGGTCGCCGGGCTGCCCGCGCTTGGCGGGGGCGTACTCGACGAGCAGGTACTCGCGTGTGGCGCCCTGCACGGTGCGCTGCACCATCTCCAGGTAGCGGCCGACGCCGTGCTGCTCGTGGACGATGTAGTCGCCGGCCTCCAGCGTGAGCGGGTCGATCTGCTTGCGGCGGCGGGTCGGCATCCGCGCGCCGTCCTTGCCCGCGGCCTTCTGCCCGGACAGATCGGTCTCCGTCAGCACGGCGAGCCGCAGGCCCGGGTCGACGAAGCCGTGGTCGATCGAGCCGCAGGCGACATGGACGACGGAGGGGGCGATCTCCCCGAGGTCGGCCTCCAGCCTGGCCGCGATCCCCTCGCCGCCCAGCACCTCGACGGTGCGGGACGCCGTGCCGTGGCCCTCGGTCACGAAGACCGTGCGCCAGCCGTCGGCGAGCCAGCCCTTGGTGTCGGCGAGAGCCCGGGCGGTGTCGCCCCGGTATGTCTCGGGGGCGTGCATCCCGAGCGTCAGGGTGTCGTCCGTCAGCTCCTCGTCCACGGCGAACGGCGACACGGACCACCACATCATGCCGAGCTCGCGCGCCCGGTCCCGTACGTCCGCGATCCCCCACAGGGAGGCCGCGCCGACGTCGATCGGGGCCTTGCCGCCGCCTGCCGAGGCGGCCCACGACGCCTGCAGGAACTCCTGTGACGTGGCCACCAGGTCCGCGGCCCGGGTACGGACCCGCTCGGGGTCGCACACCACGGCCATCGACCCCTGCGGCATCACGTCGAGCAGCAGTTCCATGTCGTCGACGAGGACCGGGGCGAGGGACTCCATGCCCTCGACGGCGATGCCCTCGGCGATCTTCCCCAGCAGTTCGCCCAGCTCCGGATGGGCCTCGGCGAGGGCCGCGGCACGCCGCCGCACCTCGTCGGTGAGCAGCAGCTCACGGCACGGCGGCGCCCACAGCCCGTGCTCGGCGACCTCGAGCGAGCGCTGGTCGGCGACCTTGAAGTAGCGGATCTCCTCGACGTCGTCGCCCCAGAACTCGATCCGGAGCGGATGCTCCTCGGTCGGCGGGAAGACGTCGAGGATGCCGCCGCGCACGGCGAACTCGCCGCGCTTCTCCACCAGCTCCACCCGCGAGTAGGCGGCGGCCGCGAGCCCCGCCACGACGTCCTCCAGGTCGGCGGTCCGCCCGGTGCGCAGGGACACCGGCTCGAGGTCCCCGAGGCCCTTGACCTGGGGCTGCAGCACCGACCGTACGGGGGCGACGACGACGCTGACGGGCCCGGCGGCCGGGTCGTCCGTGCTGGGGTGCGCGAGCCGGCGCAGTACCGCGAGCCGGCGGCCGACGGTGTCGGAGCGCGGCGAGAGCCGCTCGTGCGGCAGGGTCTCCCACGAGGGGTAGTCCACGACCGTGTCCGGGTCGAGCAGCGACCGCAGCGCAGCGGCCAGGTCCTCGGCCTCGCGGCCGGTCGCGGTCACGGCCAGCACGGGTCGGGATGCCTCGCGGGCCAGCCCGGCCACGACGAAGGGCCGGGCGGCCGGCGGTCCGACCAGGTCGACGTGGGGCCGGTGACCGTCCCCCGCGGCTTTCACCGCTTCGACGAGGGCGGGGTCCTTGACGACGGCGTCGAGCAGACCGTGCAGGCTCATGAAGGGTTATCCGTCCGGGGTTCCGTAAGAGGGTGGGCAACGCGAACAGCCCGACACGTCTGGGGCGCCCTGTGTCGAGGACCAGGGCCGGGCCGGGGATCTCCAGGGTACGCCCGCCGGAAATCCCGCGGGGCGGGTAAACCGGGGCCCGCCCCCGGTGCGTATACCGCCTGAGATCTCACCTACCGACCAGCACCACGGAGCCGCATGTGACCGACGACGAGTTCGAGGAGTTCTACGCACGCTCCGTGAAACGGCTGGTGGGCCAGGTGTACCTGATGACCGGCGACCTCCACGAGGCCCAGGACGTCGTCCAGGAGGCGTTCGTCCGGGCCTGGGGACGGCGGTCGGCCCTGCGGGCGGACGCCGGTCCGGAGGCCTGGATACGGACGGTCGCCCGGCGCCTCGCGGTCAGCCGCTGGCGGCGCGGGGTACGGGCCGCCGCGGCCTGGGGGCGGCACCACCGGGAGGGCCGGGCACCGACCGTTCCGGAGCCGGACCCCGGCACGGTCGCGCTGGTCGCGGCGCTGCGGCGGCTGTCCGAGCGGCAGCGGCGGGTGGCCGTCCTGCACTACGTGTGCGATCTGTCCGTGGACCAGGTGGCGACGGAGACCGGGATGGCCTCCGGGACCGTGAAATCGCACCTGTTCCGCGCCAGGGCCGCACTCGCACCCCATCTCGACGACGCGGCCGACCGGGTCGGCGCGACCATGCCGGAGGAGCACGGTGTCTGACTTCGACGAGCAGGAAGCCCCGCTGGCGGAGGCGCTCAAGCGGGCGGCCGCGACGGGCGGGGAGCTGGCCGCGCCCGCGCCGCCCGGCCGCGTGGCGGCACTGGGCGCCCGCCACCGGGCGCGCCGGACGGCGGTCGCAGCTGCCTGCGCGGTGTGCCTCCTCGCGGGCGGCGCGACCGTGGCCGCGCTGCAGCTGACGCCGCGGTCCACCGCGCCGGCGGCGCCGCCGGCGCCCGTGGACTCGGGCAACGGCACCTCGGCGACACCGGCCACGCCCTCTCCCAGCGTGTCCACGCCCTCCGCGTCGACGCCGTCCGGGACCCCGGCGGTACCGCCCGGCTCCGCCTCCCCCTCCGTACCCCCGGCCGGGGGTCCCACACCGAGCGCACCCCCGACGTCCACGGAAGACCCGCGGCCCGGCCCGGGCGGTTCCGCGACCCCAAGCGGTTCCGCGACCCCGGGCGGTTCCTCGACCCCGGGCGACCCGCCGCAGCCCACGGTCTCCGGCAGCCCGTCCCCCGGCGGCCGCTGACGGGCCTCCCGCCGGAACCGGCGCGGGAGCCGCCACGGCTCCGGCCCGGTGAGCATGGAGGACGCTCACCGGGCCGGAGCCTCATCCTACGAACCGCACTCACTCCGTGGCGATGGCGCTGAGGACGTTCATCCGGCCGGCGCGGAACGCCGGAACCAGCGCGGCGACCAGTCCCACGAACGCCGACCCGGCGAAGACGTACAGGATCGTCGGCCAGGGGATGTCGAGGACCCCGAGGCCCTCCAGGGCGAGCAGCTTCTGCGCCGCGGTGCCCCAGCCCATGCCCAGGCCGAGGCCGAGCAGGGCGCCGAAGAGCGCGATGACGACCGACTCCAGACGTATCATCCGGCGCAACTGGCGGCGGGAGAGGCCGATGGCCCGCATCAGGCCGATCTCCCGGGTCCGCTCGACCACCGACAGGGCCAGGGTGTTCACCACCCCGAGGACGGCCACGACGATGGCGAGCGCGAGCAGCCCGTAGACGATGTTCAGCAACTGCCCGACCTGGTCCTCGAGGTCCTGCTTGAAGTCGGTCTGGTCCAGCACCCGGTACTGCGGGTAGGGGGCCAGGGCGTCCTTGAGGTGCTGGTATGCCTCCTTCTCCCCGCCCTCCGCCGCCTCGGCGAACATCATCATGTTCCTGGGCATCCGCTCGGACGTGAAGTACCGCTCGGCGGTGCTGATGGCCATGTACATCGCGCCCTTGTCGACGTTGGTGTCGTCGGAGGTGACGGCCGCGACCCTCAGCCTCGCGGTCGCGCCGCCACGGAACGCCACGGTCATCGTGTCGCCGACGTCCACACCGTGCTTCTCGGCGTAGGTCTCGCCGACGGACATGGCGTCCTCGCCGTAGGCGTCCCGGAGTTCACCGGCGACCGTCTCGCGGCGCAGGTCCTGTGCGTACGTCGGGTCGGCGGCGACCAGCCACTCGTCGTCGGTGGACGATCCGTCGGGGGCGGTGACGGTCGCCCTGACGCTCTTGTACTCGGTGACGTGGGCGATGCCGGGAGCCTTCTCCAGGGCCTGCTGCGCCTGCGGCACGATCGGACCGTTGGTGGACTGGACGATGAAGTCGGCGCCGACGGACCTGTCGAGTTCCTCGGTCGCCGAGGCGACCATGGACGAGCCGACGACGGACAGACAGGCGACGAGCGCGAGACCGATCATCAGCGCGGCGCCGGTGGCACCGGTCCGGCGCGGATTGCGCAGGGCGTTGCGCTCGGCCATCCTCCCCACCGGTCCGAAGACCCGCAGCACGACCGCGCCGAGGACCCGCACGACACCGCCCGCCAGCAGGGGGCCGACGACGATGAAGCCGATGAGGCTGAGGACGACGCCGGCACCGAGCCACACCGAGCCCTCGGCCGCCTCGTCGGCCCTCGTCGCCGCCCACAGGGCCGCGCCGCCGGCACCGGTGAGCACCAGCCCGATGCCGCCCCGGACGAGTCCCGCCCTGCCGTCGGCCGGGGTGCCGGCGTCGCGCAGCGCGGCCATCGGGGAGATCTTCCCGGCCCGCCTGGCGGGGATGTAGGCGGCGAGGACCGTGACGACGACTCCGAGCACGAGGCCGATGGCGGGCGTCGTCCACTTCACGGTCAGATCCGAGGTGGAGAGGTTCATGCCCAGCGACGACATGAGTTCCATCAGGCCGACGGCGAGCCCCACTCCGGCGCCGACGCCGGCGAGGGAGCCCATGACGCCGAGGAGGAGCGCCTCGATGAGGACCGAGCGATTGACCTGGCGCCGGCTCGAACCGATGGCGCGCATCAGGCCGATCTCGCGGGTGCGCTGGGCGACCAGCATGGAGAAGGTGTTGACGATGAGGAAGACGCCGACCAGGACGGCGATCCCGGCGAACCCGAGCATCGCGTACTTCATGACGTCGAGGAAGCCGCCGACGTCCTCGCGGCCCGCGTCGGCCGCCTCCGCCTGCGTCTGGAGCCGGTACGTCCCGCCGGTGGCCGCGGCGACGTTCCGCTTCAGCCGCTCATGGCTGACCCCGGGTTCGGCGGTGACCGCGATGTGGGTGAACCGGCCCGTCCCGCCCAGGAGTTCCCGCTGGGCGGTGGCGGTGTCGAAGTAGACGACGGCCGCGCCGGGGTTGGTGACCTTGAAGGAGGCGATACCGGAGATCGTGGCCGTGAAGTCGCCGGTGACGGCGATCGTCCGCAGCTCGTCGCCGATCTCCAGGCCGTGCTTCCCGGCGGTGTCGGCGTCGACCATGACCTCGGTGGGGCCGCGCGGCGGGTGGCCGGAGCTGATCTCCATCGAACGCAGCTCGCCCCGCGTCCAGTTGCCGGCGATCGTGGGCGCGCCGTTGCTGGATCCCATGTTCTTGTTGCGGGCGTCGACGACGGTGACGCTCATGGAGACGACGGCGCCCTCGGCGGACTTCACGCCCTCGGCCTTCTCCACCACCGGCAGGAGCGAGGCGGGGAGGGTCTCGGGGCGGCCGCTCTGCGGGTTCTCGTCGTCGGCCTCGGCACTCCGGGGGCTGACGGTGACGTCGGCGGCGGTGACCGCGAAGAGCTTGTCGAAGGTGGTGTTCATCGTGTCGGTGAACACGAGCGTGCCGGACACGAACGCCACGGACAGCAGGACGGCGACGGCGGACAGCGCCATGCGCCCCTTGTGCGCGAGGAAGTTGCGCAGCGAGGTCTTGAGCACGGTCACGAGGTCCGTCCCCGGGCGTCGAAGTCCTTCATGCGGTCGAGGACCTGCTCGGCGGTGGGGTCGAGCATCTCGTCGACGATCCGGCCGTCGGCCAGGTACAGCACGCGGTCGGCGTAGGAGGCGGCTACGGGGTCGTGGGTGACCATGACGATGGTCTGGCCGAGTTCGTCGACGGACCGGCGCAGGAAGCCCAGGACCTCGGCGCCGGCACGGGAGTCCAGGTTTCCGGTCGGCTCGTCGCCGAAGACGATGTCGGGCCGGGCGGCGAGGGCGCGTGCCACGGCGACGCGCTGCTGCTGGCCGCCCGACAGCTGGTTGGGACGGTGCCCCAGCCTGTCGGCGAGCCCGACCGTCTCCACGATCCGGTTCAGCCAGGCGGCGTCCGGCCTGCGGCCCGCGATGTCCATGGGGAGCGTGATGTTCTCCAGGGCGTTGAGTGTGGGCAGCAGGTTGAAGGCCTGGAATATGAAGCCGATCCGGTCCCGGCGGAGCCGGGTGAGCTTCTTGTCCTTCAGCCGGGTGATCTCGGTCTCGTCGAGGTGGATCTCCCCCGAGGTGACGGTGTCGAGTCCGGCGAGGCAGTGCATCAGCGTGGACTTCCCCACGCGTGATCTGTGTACCCGATTCCCCTCGCACTGGACGCAGGGGCCTACGCGGAGGTACACAGGCAATATGACGCAAAGCGCAGTGATTAGGACAGAGCTACCCATGTCGGTAGCTCTGTCGTCACAGTGCGTGAGCTATGGGCGCGTCTCTCTGGACGAACAGAAGATCGGTAAGGGGGTCGCATCCCAGCACAACGAGAATGACGACTACGGCCTAGAGATTGGCCACCCGGTCACGCGCCGGTATGAGGACATCGGCATCAGCGCATTTGGCCTGAAACGCGAACGCCCAGGCTATCAAGAGCTACTGCGAGACATTGCCGCTGGCCGTATTGGCATCGTCATTGTCTGGCACGCGGACCGGTTGACTCGCGACGTAGGCGAGGGGCGAGAATTCATTAAGCTGTGCCTCGCCCATGGTGTCCGCCTGTTCAGCATGCAGCGCGGCGGGGAGTACAACTTTCGGCGCGCAGCCGGTAGGGCCGATTTCCTGCGGGACATCGTCAAGGCAGAGGAAGAATCCGGCCACAAGGGCGAGCGCGTCTCCCTGTCCCACAAGCGCCGTGCGCTTGCAGGCGAATGGGGCGGAGGCGTCCGGCCATACGGCTGGGGCGTTGACACTGGGCGCGTGCGCTCGCGATGCGTCAACCCAAAGGCGGATATCGCGGATCGTGTCTATGAGGACCGACCCGTGTTGGACATGACCCAACATCGGCCCAACGAGCGTGATGAAATCCGCAGGTGGAAGGATGATCTCTTGGCAGGCGTGAGCATGAATCAAATCCTACGGGATATCAACACACGGGAATTGCCGACGGTATCAACCATGGAGGGACGCACGGTAAAGCGAGGTGGCAAGAACATCCTTGGGCAAAAATGGTCGCGTCAAACCGTCGTCGGAATTCTGACCAATCCGCGGGTAGCGGGGCACGCTGTATGGCAAGGGGAAATCGTCCGGTGGGGTGCCTTTAAACCGATCATCACGGAGGAGGAACGGCAAGCGCTGGTGACACTGTTTCGTGATCCGTCGCGCCGCACGGCCTCCGGAAACACGCCCAAGTGGCTGGGTAGCCTGATCTATCGGTGTGGACAGTGTGACGGGGGATTGATGCGGCAACGCCTCAAGCGCCAAAGCGACGGAACTCCCCTCTACCTCTGCAGCCAATGCAACAAGGGACGGCAGTCGGCTGTACTCCTAGATGCGTACGTGGAGAAAGTGATCATTGAGCGCCTGTCTCGCCCGGACGTCATTGACCTTATCGCCCCCTCCACCCCTGCGGCCGACCTTGACGCGCTCCGCGATGAGCGGGCGGCACTGCACCAGCGCAAGAGAGGCTTGTCACTCATGTATGCGGATGGCGAGATTGATGACGAACAACTGGCATCCGGCACAACAAAGATCCGGCAACGCCTGTCCGAGATTGACGCCACCCTGTCGGAGGCTGTAGGGGAGTCGCCCCTAGCGCCGTTTGCGCTCGCCCGTCAGAGTGCGGCCGAGACATGGGCAGGCATGACCCTGGGGCGCAGGCGTGAAATCGTGCGCATCCTCGTGGACGTCCGCGTGATGCAAGCGCCCGCCCGCAACCCTGGGCGCAAGCTCAAGGATGCACCCCCGGAAAAGTTGGACACTGCAACAATCATCATCAAGCCAAAGCAATAGATAGGCGCACTTAGGGCCCCTGCCAGTGGGAGCGGCGGGGGCCCTTTCGCATGCCCAATCACGAGGGGACGGCATGGCCGTACGACGAAACGCCGATGACTGGACGTTCACGCATCACGCGCTGAGTCGAGCGGTCGACATGGCCCTAGATCCCGCGGAGTTGCGCGAGGCAATAGAACGCCCAGTGCGGCCGATTGCCTCCCGGAAGTACGCAGGCTGCCACTTGATCCACACGGATCGTATCGCGTTGTGCGTGAGCCTAAAGGAAAAGGTGGTGATCACGGTTGTATGGAACACGTTCAACGGTTCGGGATACGACCGATTCAGTCGGGACGATGACCTAGACCTGTGCAGAGATCCGGAATAGCGCCCCTGCGCGCCCTGTAGGCGCCTCAGGAGGCGCAGGCGCAGGGGCGGGGGGCTAGCCGGACGCCTCGCGCGTCTTAGAGCGACGCTCCGCGGGCGGTGGGGCAAGGAACACGCCCCACACCGCATGGGTCACGTAGTGCCCCCCTCGCATGTGCGCTTCCGATTTCACCGTGCGCACTGTCACGTCATAGCCCAACGCCTGGGCACGAGCCCGCAATTCATCGGCTGCGCCCTCCGCAGCCTGCTTGGCGCCCTTGCCGTCAAACGTGGCCAACGGCTGCGTCATGTCCGCCATGAGCGCCCCCTTTCTCTCGCTCCCACCTTTACCAGTGTGGCGCTCGTTCGCCACTCGACAGGCTAGGACCCTTGCCTATGACTTGTGGCCGGCGCCCAGTTGGGCACCTTTGGAACTCCATTATCCGCCCAGCCTCGCGCGTTGTTGCGCGTGACTGGTGCGTTTGTTGCGGGGAAGCGCGCCCCCTTCCTGTACGAACTCAAAAGAAAGGTAGCCATGTCCATTCCGAACAAACAGAAAGGTACGGCCGCTGAAACTGCCGTTGTCAATTGGCTTCGGGCGGACTGCGGTTTTGGAGACGCGAGGCGCAACACCCTGGGCGGAAGGTTTGACCCTGGGGACGTTGAGCCTGTGCCGTCCGCAGTCCCCCCGGTAATTATCAGCGTCAAGGACGGCAAGGAAGGTTCGTACTGTTCGCACTGTCGCCAGAGAACCGAACTCCACATGCAAACCGCGTTGTTTGAGAAATGGTGGGCGGAAATCTCGGCAACGGTCGAGCGTCGCAGTCCGCTAGGTCTGCCCCTCTTGTGTCACAAGCGGGCAGGCAAGACGAGTCCGGAAGCGTGGAAATGGTACGCGGATTCTGGGCACCTGGGGCGCTATCGCATGGGCCCCATATCCATCACGGGACCGCAGGCGCGATTCATCATGCAGCGCCATATAGCTAGGTGGGCGGAAGAGTGAAGCGCAAGCAACGCAAGCAAGAGCAAGAGCCTTTGGGTGAACTCATGACCGTTGAGGAAGTGGCGCGCTATTTCGGAGTGAAGCCCAGGCGGGTCCGCGGATGGGAAAAACGACGCGTCCTGACCCCTGTACTGCGCAGGGGCGAGCGCGTCTATATGACCGTGGAAGTAGAGCACTTGGCAGCGCTCTATGCCGACTAAGTACCGGTGCCCCGTGTGCCTAAAGGACGTCGCCCCTACGGCTGCCCAGCGCTTCCGCAAGCATGACAACGGGCCCGGCAAAGAGTGCGACATGAGCGGCATATTCATCCCGCGGCACGTCATCGCTGCGGGCCCGTCGGACCAGTCGGACGCGCCCAGAAAGGGCAGGGACTATGCCGACTGCCCCGCCTGTGGACGTACGCCCAGGCTCGACGCAGAGGGGCGCTACGGCACACACCTGATAGTCCCCCAGGGCAGCGAACAATGCCCCATGAGCGGCAAGGAATACGGGGGGCCGGCCGAAAGTGGAGAGGAGAAAGCGTCATGTCAGACAACCCCATCCCAGGCGTTGACGACTACGCCGCAGCCATCGAACGAGCCAAGCGACGGCACCCCGCAGGAAAGGGACTCGTCGCCCCGGACGGGTGCCCCCATCCGGACGCGCACCACCTGTGTTCCGTCAACAAGTGCGGCTGCCCCGGACCGCTCGACGTCGGAACCTACGGGGAGCCTGATAGGCGCCTCTGCCCCGGACCTAGCCACACAGACTCTGGACAGGTACCGGGACCGGACAGTGTCCGATGTCCATTTGCCGCCTTTGGAGTCTGCGACAACGAGTGTCCCGACGCAGACAGTCGCGCTTGCGTCCGCGGCGCCCCTTGAATTCCGGCAGCCTGCCCCACCGTTCGAACAACCTGGGCGCACGGTGCGTGTGCTCGCCCAGGCCGTACCCATGACCGACCACGGGAGAGAAATTGCAGCGCGTCTCAAAGAGACATTCTTTGCGTATACGAACCGCCTCGCACGGAATCAACAGAAGACGTTGGGCCCTAGCGAGATCGGCTCTGCCTGTGATCGGCGTATTGCAATGTCGCTACTGCGGCTACCCCCTGTCAATCCGGGGGGCGATAACTGGGCCTCATTCGTCGGCACGTGTGTCCATAGTGGACTTGCGGATATGTTTGTGTGGGCGAATGCCGGTACAGGTAGGTACGCGGTAGAGGTACCCCTAGAGTTCCCCAACGCACTGGTACCAAAGGGCACAGGGGATCTACTCGACCGCACCCTATGCATGTTCCTAGATCACAAGCTCATGGGCCGATGGTCGCTCGACAAGCTCACCACCAAAGGCCCCAGCCCTACCTACCGCGTTCAGGTGCACACCTACGCGTACGGCGCTCGCCTCAAGGGCGAGAAAGTTGATTACGTCGCCATCATCGGATGGCCACGTGAGGCGGGGACGCTCGATGACCTTTACGTCTGGACGGAACCCTATGACCCGTCCATAGCTATTGAGGCGTTGGCGCGTGTCGAGCGGATAGCGGAGGCAGTCAAGGGCAATCCGGATTGGCGCGCCCAGCCCGTAGCGGATGACTGCCGTTTCTGCCCGTTTCATGCCCCAGGCGACAAGGAAGGCGAAAGGGGATGCAATGGCAAGTAAGCGCAAGGGCAAGAAACATACGGGCGAGCGTAACGACACTCGCAAGTCCGGAAAGGCGTGGAAGCGCCGGAAGTGCTGCGGTAGGCGGCACGGTCCGGACAGGTGCGAGTGATAGCAACTGCCTTGAGGGCGCTAGCGCATTGGCTAGTGCCCTCTTTGCATGCCTGGGCGGAAACGTCCACTAGCGCCAACCGCGGTCCGCTCACGTGGACGTGCGCCCGATGCGGGGCAGTATCGCGGGAGCTTCCGTGATCCTGTCCCTGTGTTCGGGCATCGGGGCGCTTGACTATGCCGTTGAACGGCTCACAGGCGAGCGCGTAACCCTGTATGCGGAAAAAGCCTATTGGCCCTCAAGGGTCATGGCTCGACGCTTCCCCGATGCCGTCAACCTGGGCGACATATCCAAGGTTGATTGGTCTGCGGTAGCGGTCGAGCATCCCGAGATAACAACCGTCGTGGCGGGTTTCCCCTGCCAAGACATAAGCCACGCAGGCTATCGGAGGGGAATAGGTGGCAGACGCTCCGGACTATGGACGTACGTTGCCGCAGCCGTTCGCGCGATTCGACCCGCTTACGTCTTCCTGGAAAACGTTGCAGCCATCCGGGCAAGGGGACTCGATATCGTCGCAGGGGACTTGGCCGGCTGCGGGTATGACCTTGAATGGATATGCCTACGCGCTTCCTCTGTGGGAACCGCGCACCACAGAAACCGATGGTTTGGTGTCGCTACTCCTGCCAACCCCAACGGCGGCAGACAACATCCGCGGCGCTGATTACGCGCGCGCCTCGCGCCCAGGGTCGGGGGGCGATGACCTAGTTACCGCGCTCGCGCGCCTGGGCAATGGGGGCACGGTCAAGGACTGGGGACGGTTCGCCCCCGCTGTACGGCGCTGGGAACGCATCACGGGGCAGCCTGCCCCCGTGCCTATTGAGCTAGGTCCGCGAGGGGGCAAACGCCTTTCCCCGCGGTTCCTTGAGTGGTTCATGGGTCTACCGGGCGCCTGGGTCTCAGGTGTCCGCGGCATGGACCGGACAGAGGCGCTACGCGCCCTGGGAAACACAGTTGTACCGCTACAGGCTTACCGGGCCTTTCGGTACCTCATGAAAGAGAGAGCATGACAACACCACCGCAGTTCAACCAGCCTGGCAAGGCGGATAAGTTCGCGCCTCGCGACAATCCGCAATGGATTGGGAAACTGTTTCTGATCTATCCGGACAGCGTCTCTCCGCAGACTTTCAGCCGTCCGGACGGCACGCAGGAGACGAGCGACGTCGTTACCGCGGACGTTGTGATCATTGACCTTCCGGACCCGCAGACAGGGCAGCCAACAACCCTGCAAGGGGCGCGCATTGGCGGCAAGGGACTCGTTCCCCAACTCCGGAAAATGGTTGGGTCCATGGTCCTGGGGCGCCTCTCTAAGCTCCCTTCCCAGGGGCAGAAGGATGGGGCGTACGTGCTCGCGGATTTCACCCCTGCCGATGCCCAAATGGCTACCGCCTATGTGCAGGCGCATCCGCGCACTGCGCCGTTCGCGCAGCCGCAGGCGCAGCCGGTAGCCCAGGCCCCAGCGCCCCAGGCGTACGCACCCCAGGCGCCTGCCTACGTCCCTCCGCCTGCCCCAGCTCCCGCCCCCACAGAGGGCCCCTCGCCCCTCGCGCAGTTCCTTGCGAGCAAGGGGGTACCGGTCACAGGAATGGCAGAGGATCAAATGAGACTCATTGCCGCCACCTACCCGGACAATCCTTTCCGGTGACCCGCCGATAACGCCACGAGAGAGGCAACACAATGCAGGAAGTAAACGCGCAGCCGTATGAGGAAGACGAGAATTGGGATGGCTCGATTGAGGAGGGGCCGGCGGACGCTGCCCCCGAATCTGACGACGTCGTAAAGGCGCCCAGGCGTAGGGGTCGCGCGCCTCTCACGCTGCCCGCGGCTGCGGCACGGTTCGAAAAGGCAAAGGCGGTAGTCGCGCGCCTCTCCTCTCTGGACGTAGAGGCGGAGCGAGCGAAGATTACCGCCCAGCGCGAACGGCTCGACGAACGCCTCGCGCGGCTCGACGGACACGCGGCATCCGTAAAGGACGCAACGGAGGAACTGTCTGCGGCAGAGGACATGTTCCGCATTGCCCTTGAGGCAGTACAGGGCAAGTAGACCGTACGCGCATCGGGCCATCCTCGCGGCAGGGTGGCCCGTTGCCGTGCCCGAACAATCAGGAGAGACATGGACAGGGAAACGCTTCACAACGTGTTGGACGCAGCCATAGACGCAGTCACCTGCGATGAGGGCGACGCGTGTAAGCGGATGTTCATAGAAATGCTGGGCATTCACATGATGAATGCCGTGGGCGAGCACAACGCACGGGACCTTTCGCACAAGGCGCGGAGTGGGCTCATGCCTCTGCCGATGTCGTACGACCGACTGTCAGAGACTATGCGCCCTGTCTACGCGGCGGCGGGTCGAGCCGTTAACGACCAGGACAACGACATGATCCGCACTGCCTTTCTCAAGCGCGCGGGTCGGAAGATGAACTAGGGCCAGCGTGAATCTCATTGCGTACGCGCTACAGGCGAGAGCGCGAGGGTTTCACGTCTTCCCTGTCGAGCCTGGGGAGAAGACTCCCCACAAACTCTATCCCGATAAGCCATACACGCTGCGTTGGGGCGAGTCCGCAACGCATGACCTGGGCAGGATCATTGACTACTGGACACGTTGGCCGGACGCAAATATCGGAGTGGCTTGTAAGCCATCTTCTCTACTCGTTGTCGACTGCGACCTACCAAAGCGCCCAAACCAAATGGCGGGTACGCAGTATGCGGGACTGCATGACAGATTTGGGCCTCTCGTTGATGGGACTGACGTTTACCGATATGTCTGCGAATCCGTGGGGGGCGATTGGGCAGACGTCAACGCCACCTTCCGAGTGTGTACCGGATCGATGGGTTGCCATTACTACTACTGGTGGCCGGACAAGATCCCAGCGTCTCAAGCCTCAATAGCCAAAGGGATAGTTGATATCCGCTGCAACGGTGGCGAGTGGGGCGGGTACGTCCTGGGTGCAGGAAGCCTCACGACCAAAGGCGCATACGTCGCAGAGAACGCCTCGCCAATCAGACCGGCGCCCGGATGGCTCATTGAGCTTTGCCGCTCTAAACCGCCTGTGCGCCTCGCCTCGCCCTTCCGGCAGCCTGGGCGAGGCGGAACCTTGTCGGGACTCGTCGGGACCGTTGAGAACGCCACACAGGGCAACAGGAATCAGGCCCTTTTGTGGGCGGCGCGCGCAGCCTGCGCGGACGGCATAGCCCTTGAGGACGTCCTAGAGCCTCTGACGGACGCCTACGCAGCCGCAGGGGGCGACGGGGGGCCCAGGCAGGCGGAGGCGACCATACGGAGCGCCTACCGCCTACAGGGAAGGAAGGCATAGCGAGGCGCCCCCCGCCTGTCTCGCGAGGGGCGCCTTGTCGTCGAGCCTGCGGGGCCGGACGTTGTCTGTCAGACGTTGCAGTCGGCGTAGCGGCGGCAGGCGCGGACCCAATAGGCGCGCGCCTGGGACGTGTTGCCGGACTGGGCCAGCTCGACCCAGTTCCGCGGAGGCTTGCCGGGGAGCTTGGCAGGGGCAGTCTGGTCAATGGCCTCCGCCCTGCGTGCCTCCGCGATGTCATCAATCGTCGCCTCTGCGGCCTGGGCGACGTTGGCCGGAACGATGATTTCGTGGACGGGCGTCTCACTCCACAGAGCCTTACGCGCGTTGTCCGCGTCCTCCGGGGTGGCGAACTCATCCGCAGCGAGGCTCGATCGGATCTCTTCCTTACTCACCCGGCGGAGCGCCTGGGGCGCGCCCTGGTCCTGGGCGAGGGGCGCGGCCCAAATGGTGGAGGCAGCGCGCACAGTCGTGAGCGTCTGGCCGTTGTCCACCTGAACAATCCGGATCACGTTGCGCGCGCCGTTCTCCTGCCGGACGCGAACAGGGTAAGTCCCAGGGTTCTTAAGGCTGCCTTTTCCTGCGTACCAAAAGTCAACGGCGTTCGAAACGTCGCCAACCTTGACCTTTGCCATGCGCCCCAGGGCCTCGAAACGCTCTGCGTCCTGCTTGCGGGTCATGATCCCTGCCCCTCTCGTTCGGCTGCCCTTGCGCTGCCCAACATAGCGAACCCTTAAGGGGGTTGCAACCTTGCAACCCATATCAACACTCAAGTGAGGTACCGATCATGTCGTTCTGGTCTTGGGCATGGATAGCCCTACTCGTCGCCGGACTACTGCTAGAGGCGGGCGCACTGCTCGACAAACGCCCAGGTGACACTCTGAGTGAGCACGTGTGGAAGTGGTTCGCCATCAAGGACAAGAGGCGTAGGGGATGGCTGGGTCTGCGCCGTGCATTGCTCCTCTGTTTCATGGTGTGGCTTACCGTCCATTTCGTGACCGGTGGACGAGTCTGACGGGGGCCGGCGGGAGCGAGGCGCGCAATGAAGATTGACCACGATGGCGAGCACGTCGTCATACAGATAGGCAATGAGCTATGCGTGTTGGGTGTCCGCGAGGCTTTCACCGCGACAACGGCGCTACTGCAAGCCATTGAAGGCGCACGCGCTCATGGCGCGTTTCTCCGCGGGGAAGTGTCGGACCCTGACCCGCGACGCAACCGCATACCCAGGCGGAAGCGCCCCAGGGCGCCCAGTAGGGAGGGCGAGAAATGATTGCGTGGATGCTCGCACAAGCGGGCAGGGGCGGACGCTGGGCAAGGTGTCGCGTCCTGGGCTTGCATCGCTATGACTGGATGACCGTTATTCAGGCTGCCAACTCCGGGGCCGATTACGTCGACTGCGACGATTGCGGAAGGCGTGTGAGCCTGTGAGCGGTAGCCGCTATTACTGCCCCGCCTGCGGGCAGGTTGCAGGCTACTCGGAAACCTATTACGTAGCCCTTGTGCGGGGCGGCAGGGTTGAAGCGCATTTGCGTTCCTCCGCGCTCACGTCGCTACTGGGCGAACCGCAGGCACGGGAACGCGTGCTCTGCCCCGGAGGCGCTATCGACAAAGCAAAGGACAGGGCGCCATGAGGTGCAAAAACTGTAGGCAATGGATTGTGCGCGGTTGGCCTGGGCGGGAATCCCTCGCATGGCGCCATGGGCGTACAGGGCTATTCACCTGTGAACAAGTGCCCCTCTGGTGGATGGGCAACGAGTGGCCATCGGCCACACCGGACCGGAGTGGGATACGTGCACAGACCTTGCCTCTCGACTAGATACCCGACTCAAGAGATATGGACGTGTCCCGACTGCGGGCGCTCTCTCGCCATCACTTGGCCCAGGCGAGGGGGCGCCTTTCTCGTTGACGTCCTGTTTCAGGGCGAGCGCCCATGCCTCGCGGACGGACAGAACACCGGTGACTATCGGGGCCCCTAGGGGCGCCCTGGGCGACGCGGTATGGGCCTACTGCGAGCACTGCCATAGGGACGTCGAGTTGCGCCCGAATGGGCGCCTCGCCTCGCACCGGACACACAGGGGCCCAGCGTTTACGGCTATCGCCTGCGCTGGGTCCATGCAACGGCCCACGGAACCGCCACAAGAGACGGAAGGGGACGAGCATGCCCAGGGCGATACAGACCTATTGCGGCAAGGGGACACACAGGCTCGATGACCCCAGGAATGTCTATCTCGTCTATGACAGTTACCGCGAGGCTTACCGGCGCAAGTGCCGCCCTTGCACATTGGAGAGGAAGCGCAAGGCGACCCGCAAGCGTGCCGAGGAAAGAGCGGCTGCAAAGCGCGTGCTGCCCTGGTGGATGCAATTGGAGTGGACAGGCCCACACAAGCCACTAGGGCCAACGGGAAGGTGGGGCCGGCGGAAGCGGACTATCCAAGAGTTCAAGCTCAAGGGGCATCCGATGGCCTATCGCCCCTCGCCCCAGCAACTCGCCTATCTGCAACTGCTCGCGGACGGGCTGAACGTTGACGAGATAGCTGAACGGCTGTACGTCACGCGGAACGCAGTGCGCAACGGGCTGCAAGAGATACACAGGAAGTACGGAGTGACGAGCAACGCGGAAGCGGTGGCCCAGGGACTTAAGCGGGGCACCATTCGGCCGGACAGGGCGACGGGAAAGCGACTCCCACGGAGCAATGCTGCGCGGGATGGGCTCGCGGACGTCCGCGCCCTACTCAGGGGCGACCGGCAGCAATACAAGGGCGGGAGCCTCGCCCTGGGGCGCCTGTGTGACTCGCTCTTGTCCTGGTCCGAACCGCACGCGGTGAGTGTTCTGTGGGGCGCTGGGCGCCTCACGTCAAGGGACGTTCCGCAGACCCGCAATCGGTATCGGAGGCGCGACAGGCGAAAGCCTACGGAGGATGCCGCGGTATGGACGGCAGGAATCAGGAAACTTGGGTGATCAACAATGGCGGCACCATCGCTGCTGTAACCCACTCGGCAGCCAAGGCGCGTAAGTACGTGTTCGCCCATCTCATAGGGCCTGAGTATCGCGGAGCGCGTTTCCGATGGACCAAAACGCACAAGCTATTCGCGCAAGCCCCGTTCGAGTCATGGGCATGGACGGGTATAGAAATCATTCAGGCCCCAGTCATTGCCTAGGGCTGGGGCAGGGGTGAAAGCGTGTCGGTTGAACCACAGGGAAGCGGAGAACTCTCCCAATCGGAAATAGACGCTCGCCTCGCGCTCGCGTGGTTGCTCAACCCCCAGGCAGCGCCTCTTGAGAGTTTCAGCGATGACGTACAACGCATCGTCTCCGTTGTGTCCGCCAAACTGCCCGCACTGGGCGTTGACGACAGGACGGAAGCCCTAGTAGAGGCGCACAGGCGCGAGGCAGCCGAGATAGAGAAAGCGCGGGAGATAGCGAGCTACAACCGCGCCAAAGAGCGAGCGCTCACCATCGAGGAGGACGAGCAACGCGGGCGCGTCGCCCAGCTCGCGGACGCGCTGATATCCGAGACACTGACAACGGAAGCCCTTGACGGCATAGAGGAACTGTCGCCCGTAGTGGATGGACTGTTTTACCGCGGCACCGTTGCGCGCATCAACGGCAAGCCTGGGTCCATGAAATCCTTTGTCGCGCTCGACGTCGCCGGATGCGTCGGAAACGGCATGCCCTGGGCGGGACGCGACGTCACCAAAGGCGACGTTGTCTATCTCGTCGCGGAGGGCGCAGGGGGCATCAAAAAACGCGTCCGGGCATGGGAGCAACAGCACGGGACGCGCATGCATGGGGTGCACTTCCTCCCCAGGCCAATTCAAGTGGCCGGCGTTGAGTGGCTGGTATTGGAGGAAGCCTGCAAGCGCCTTCGTCCGGCAATGGTCATCATTGACACACAGGCGCGCTCGACAGTCGGCGTAGAGGAGTCGAGCAATGAGCGCATGTCCGTGATATTCAGCCGGATTGAACGACTCGCCAAAGAGGCGGACGCCTGCGCCACGCTCGTTCACCACACGGGCCATGCAGGCGAGCACGGTAGGGGCGCGTCCAACGTCCTGGGCGCAGTGCAGACAGAGCTACTAGTGAAGAAAGAAGGGAAGGGCGC
Organism: Streptomyces sp. NPDC049887; assembly: GCF_040656535.1. Classification (NCBI taxonomy): domain Bacteria; kingdom Bacillati; phylum Actinomycetota; class Actinomycetes; order Kitasatosporales; family Streptomycetaceae; genus Streptomyces; species Streptomyces sp. NPDC049887. The sequence goes on from NZ_JBFAMM010000001.1 coordinate 147,634, forward strand.
GGAGCGGGTCATCACGGTCCGCATAGACAAAACCAAGGACGATGACGACACGCAGGAAATCCGGCTACTTCCGCGCATCGTCGCCATTGACGGCATGGTCAAGCGGTCCGGCACGCAGGAAACGTCCGTTGTCCTGGTCCCCGAACGGGTCGCAGTGTTCGCCATCCCTGGTTTGGACCCTGCTATAAGCGCAGCCGTGCAACTGCTCGACAGGCACGGGGCGCCCATAGACCTGGGTAGGGACCGCATGCGCTCATGGCTGGTCGATAGAGAGTTGACCGTTGGGACGTCGGTTCTAGCGGCTGCGATTTCGTACCGGAAAAGACGCGAGGCGCTTAGGCAGCCGGAAAAGAGCGAGGCGCCCAGTGCGGTCGAATTGAAGCTCCCGGAGGGGTGACATATACGCAGAGTGACCAAAAACCTGTCCGCAGCCACGCGGACAGGTGTCCGCTCGACCTGTCCGCCCATTCGCGGACAGGTTTGCCTATTTGCCCAGGTCAGACCTGTCCGGACAGGTCTGCAAAAACCTGTCCGTCCGACTGCCACACCTGTCCGTCCCGTCCGCCCCCCTTTAGGGGCGGACAGGTGGGGACAGGGACAGCGGACAGTGAATGGAAATGATCAATGCATGAGCATTTGAAAGACACTCGCCCCGTGCTGGGCAACTGCGTCAGATGTGGCGCATGGGTGTTCACTGCCCTGGTTTCCGGCACCTGGGCGGGAGTCGACACTGCCCCTCTCGCCCCGGACGCTCTCAGGGCCCTACTGGTGGCCGGACGCAAGCCCTACCGCGTGTGGGAGCTTGCCGGACGCGCCCAGGCCCTCAAGCGCGCTTCCCTGGGCGACATCGAGCGCGGAACGCCCGTCCTGGGCGAGCACGTCTGCGGGGGGCACCCCATGGACGCCCGGACGTTCCGCGAGGCGCCCCAGGACCCTGCCCAACCCCCTGTGAGCGCTACTGGGCGCCCAGCATCCCGCTATGCCTCCGCGGAGGCTCACAGGGGGACACAGGCTCGACGTCCTGCGAACTCTGCGACCCGCCCCCTTTCTAGGCCCCGTAGGTGCGACGTCTGCCGCAAGCTCATCCGGCGCAATGAGTCCTATTGGGGCATCGAATGGGGGCGCTACCTATGGGCTCGACATGACGAGTGCCCGGAATGAGAGAGTGCATGGCAAGCGACCTTGAATACATAGCCTCGCTCACAGAGCAACTAGTGAGCGGGTTTCCTGAACGCGTCGAATACACGTTGCGCGTCAAGCGCCACACGGACGAGTGTCCGACTGCGCGCCCGTCCTGGGCGGAGTGCGACTGCCCGGAGACGGCAGAAATGCGCGTGAAGACGGTTCGGCATGCTCCGCTGGTCTCTCAGTTGCAGGCCGCTATAGCCCTGCCGGCTACAGGGGCCGATAACGGGGGGCGCTCCGCAACAAGGGTTGATAGCCCGTTCCCAGGAAACTTTGAAGCGCTCGCCCTGGTGGACGAACTCAAGCGCGCTCTATCGAGCTACGTAAGGCGAGCGCGCGTGATCCTGGGCTATGACGTGCCCCCATCTTCCATCGTCACCGGGGCAGTGTGCGGAGACTGCGCAGGCGCACTCAAGCTACACAACGGCAGGGCCGTGTGTATCGGGCGCATAGGTGAGAGCGCCCCGTGTGGCACCGAATACACGTGGCAGGACATAGAGAGGTATTTGAAGGGTGACGATGAACGAGCCATATAGGCCGCGACTGGTCGACACGGAAGCGGCAGAGCACTGGACCAGCCGCACACGGGGGACGCTCTATCGCTGGGCGAGCGAGGGGCGCATAGAGAGGTACGGGACAGGGGGGCGCTGGGGTGCCCGATGGAACCTTGATGAATTGCCCCCATATCGCCATCTGTGCTCGCCTGAGTGCCTTGATGGGGAAGGTTGCCCCCCTCTGCCGGACCCGCCCCCAATCCGCTTCCCTCGCCCCCGATCACCCCTTGACGATGACATATTCAATGACCGAAGATGAAGGGGCGTTCTGCATGCCCGAAACCCCCTGATAGGGCCCCCGGAGACTCCCACTCTCCGGGGGCCCTTTCTCATGACAGGGGGTAGCCGCAATGACAGGCCGTAAGGAACTCACGGAGTACGCCTATCGGCAAGCTCGCGCCCAGGTACTAGCCGCATCCGACGCATGCATGTGGTGCGGGCACTCAGGGGCGGACGCGACAGACCACGTCATCCCCGTAAGCAAGGGTGGCGACCCGTACGCCATAGACAATCTCGCCCCCATACATGGCGTGCGAGGCTGCCCCACATGCCTACGGAAATGCAACAACGAGAAAGGCAATCGGTTGCCGTCCGAGTGCGACCAATTGCGTACCTCTATCGATTGGTACAAACGCTAGGGGGGTGCACTCATGCCGTTTCCCGCAGGCGTAGAAACCGTGACAGTCTCGACAGGCGAGGCAATGACGCTCCCCGATGGAACCGTCATCGAGGGCAAGATAGTGTTTACCGCCCCGGACGTTGTCACCATCGGGGCCGATGATTACGTGTTCGGCGGAGCCGCGAGCGCAACCCTCACGGCCGGTGAATTCAGCATCGTGCTATGCGCTACAGACGCAACGGGTATCGGCCCGTCCGGGTGGACGTACAAAGTATCCACCCAATTCGTCAACGCGCCCAACTGGACACGCTACATAAGCCTTCCCAAAGCATCGGCAAGCGTCATCCTCGCAGACGTCCTCATTGCCGACCCTGCCACCGCGGAATTCACAACCCTCGCCAATCCTGATCTCTTCCTCGCCAAAGCGTCCGACCTGTCCGACCTAGCGAGCGTGTCAACCGCGCGGACAAACCTGGGCTTGGGGACGAGCGCCACCATTGATGAGGACGCGCTCACCATTGCGCAGTCCCAGGTGACCGGACTCACCGCAGGACTCGACGCAAAGGCGGATCTCACAGGGGCGACATTCACCGGGGCAGTAACCCTCAACGGGGCAGACCTGAGCGTATTGGGCACAGGCAAGGGATACCGATTCAGGCGAGGCGGCGGCGCGCTCGACCTAGAGGCGACAGGATCGGACCTACTCATATCCAATTGGAGCGGGACCGCATTCGACGGAACCCAGCGCAGCTATATGCGCCTATCAGCCGATGCGCTCAATACCCAGATAGCGGGGAAGGTGGAGTTCGTAGAGGCCCTGTACGGCGCCACCAGACACGTCCTTGACGGCAGCGCCGACACCCTCGCGTTCCATGGTGCAACGCCCGTTGCAAAGCAGACCGTGACCGGATCACGGGGCGACGGGAGCGCGCTCGCCTCGCTCCTCACCGCACTGGCCAACCTGGGACTCATCACGGACTCAAGCACCGCATAGCCGCAGGTCACAGCCATGCCGGCGCCTGGGTCGTCGAGCGCCAGGACCACGACCAGGACCCGCCCGCGGCGCGACCCGCACCCCCCGCCCCCGGAGCACGTCGCCTCTACGAACGCGCAGGTCAGAGGCGGGGCCGGCGGCGCGCGTCCTTTTGACCAGGGCCAATCCCAGCCCCGGCCCAAACTCGCATCTTTTTGCGCGCCTGGGTTCCGCCGGGTGATCATGGCCGGCTGCGCGACTGCGAACGCTCACGGACCGACTGCAAAGGGGGTCGAGTCATGGGCCCCATTGAGAGCGCCGTAAGGGCCGATATCGCAGCCATGGGCGAGTTGCTGGGCACTGAACGGACGCTCGCGGCATTGGCCTTCCGAGTAGCCGAGGAACTCGACAACGGAGGCGGACCGGAGGGGCGGCAAATGGCTGCCCTCTCGAGAGAGCTACGTCTAGCCATGCAGCAATTGAGCGACGGACATGCGGGGGGTGCGGATGACACACTCGGCGACCTGGGCGCCCCCGACTGATTACGCGGACCAATTGCGCGAGACGTACGGACTCACCTGCGTGCCGCGCTGGGGAACGCCTCGCAATTGGTCTCGCCCCACGCTGGGCGGCAAGGCAGCGCGCGTGATGACTGCCCTTGTGGGGGCGGAGCCAATGCCCTGGCAAAGGTACGTGCTCGACGTCGCGCTAGAGATTGAGCCGGACACTGGGCGCCTCGCCTATCGCAAGGTTGGGCTTAGCGTTCCGCGGCAGCAAGGCAAAACGGAAACGGTCCTTACCGTCATGGTTCATCGCATCATGGCATGGCAGGCACAGAACGTTTCGTATACGGCGCAGACGCGAATAGACGCGCGCAAGCGCTGGGAGGACGAGTTCCTAGCCAAACTCGACGTGTCGAAACTAAAGGGCAAATACCACCCGCGGAAAACCACGGGCAATGAGGCGATCATTTGGAAGTCGACGCGCTCGCGGCTGGGGATTACGTCCACCACCGAAAAGGCGGGGCACGGGCCACCCTTGGATTTGGGTGTCATTGATGAGGCATTCGCCCACAAAGACGACAGGGTTGAACAGGCCATGTCTCCCGCCATGCTCACGCGCGGCAATGCGCAGATGTGGTGGGCGAGCGCGGGCGGGACCGAACAGTCTGTGTTTCTCAATGAGAAGCGCAAGGCTGGGCGCGAGATAATCGAGCGCGCTTGGCTCACCGGAGAATGGCCCGCGGTCGCCTATTTCGAATGGTACGCGCCGGATGAACTGCCGCGGGATGACCCAGACACCTGGGCAACGTGCATGCCCGCACTCGGCTACACAGTCACGCCCAGCATCATCCGCACAGAGCTTGAGTCCATGGATGAGAGCGAGTTCGACCGCGCCTATCTGAACAGGACCAAAACCGCCCGCCCGCCCCTTGACCCCAACGTGCCGCGCGAGGAATGGAAGACGTGCGCACGGCTCGACTCCCGCCCGGACACAGACGCGCTCGCGCTCGCGGTTGAGGTGTCCACCCTGCGCGACTGGTCGTCAATCTCGGCAGCCTCCGCGCTACCGGACGGGACTGCGCACATCGAGTTGATAGACAGGCGCCCCGGTACGGATTGGGTCGCCCCCGCGCTCGCTCGACTGCGCGAGATATGGAGTCCGCTAGCCGTAGCGATTGACTCTAAGGGCCCTGTCGCGAGTCTCATGGGCGAGTTGGCCGGCTACGGCATAACTCCCCCGGAGGACCCAGACAGGCCCGTACGCGGCGACCTAGCGGTTTTGCGCACGCCCGATGTGGCCGTTGCCTGCGGGCAAATGGCGGACGCCATCCGGCGAGGCACGATCGTGCACATTGACCAACCCCCATTGACCGGCGCCATCAACGGAGCGCGGACGCGCCCGCTTACGGACGCGTGGGCATGGTCGCGCTCCCGTTCAGACAGTGTCGATATCTCCCCACTCGTTGCCGCAACCAATGCCCTATGGGCGCTCCGCCTACGGCTCGACGTCGCCCAGGCGGATTACAACGTGTTGGATTCCGTCCTATAGGGGGTGCCATGCTCGCAGCGTTGCGCCGTACGTGGCTGCGCGTCATCGAGTCGCGCGCCATTACCGCGCTCCCCTGGGTCGCAGGTGGGCCCAGGCCAAGTCAGATATCCGCAACTAACGCAACGAGCCTGATTCCCCTGTTCGCTTGTTGGCGCACACTCGCGGACAGTATCGCGAGCTTGCCGGTACAGACGTTCATGCGGAACGGGCCAACGCGCGAACCTAACGCCTTCCTGCCCGACCTACTCTTTAAGCCTGCGACGCGCGACAACCTGTTTCAGTGGCTTCACAAGTGCGTGATCAGCCTGTGCGCGAGGGGCAACGCCTATGGGTTGATCACTGCGCGCAACGCCTTTGCGCTTCCGACGCGCATTGAATGGCTCAACCCTGATGACGTTTGGGTTGACGAGAGTAGCCCTGTCCTTCCCATCTACTACTACCGTGGTCAAGAGGTTCCGCGGGAAGACATCTTTCATATCCCGTGGGTTGTCGAGCCGGGGCGCGTAGTCGGACTGTCGCCCATTCAGGCATTCGCCCGGACGATTGGCGTTGGGCTAGCGGCAACGGACTACGGCGCGAGTTGGTTTGAGAACGGCGGCACCCCTCCCGCCACCATGAGGAACAACGCAAAGACGATCAACCCGCAGGAAAGCAAAGAGATTCAGTCTCGTCTCTCGGCTGCGATGCGCTCACGCAAGCCGCTGGTATTCGGTAGTGACTGGGACTTCACCGCACTGCAAGTCAATCCCGAAGAGTCCCAGTTCATCGAGACCATGAGGCTCACGGCAACGCAAGTGGCGGCAATCTACGGCGTTCCTCCGGGCAAGGTGGGCGGAGAGGCCGGCGGGTCAATGACGTATTCAACGGTCGAAATGGAATCGCTTGACCTAGTCGGTATCACCCTGCGCCCATGGCTGGTCCGGATTGAATCCGCTATCTCGGACGTCCTGCCGTCTCGCGAATACATGCGGTTCAACGCAGACGCGATGATCCGCACTGACACACTCACTCGCTATCAGGCGTACGGCATGGCCCTTGAACAGGGTTGGCTAAACCTTGACGACATCAGGGCCCTTGAGAACAAGAGCCCACTACCCAACGGCGCCGGACAGGCATACCGCCTGCCCGGAGGCTCGACGCAGCCGGGCCAGGACCAGGACCAGGACCAGGACGCGCGCAGTGCGGAGGCAACCGCATTCCTTCAAATGCTCATGGCCGAACGGAGGGCAACCCGCAATGCGTGAGCTAGAGCGCCGTTATACCCGCATACCCGCAGAGGTACGGGCAGAAAGTGACGGCAAGACGATCACCGGATATGCAGCGATGTTCCGCAAGGAATCATCCAACCTGGGCGGGTTCGTTGAGGAAATCGACCCTGCGGCATTCAACAAGAGCAAGGGTGACGGTTGGCCCGATGTGCTCGCCCGGTACAACCATGACGACAACTTCCTTCTCGGCACCACACATGCAGGGACGCTCCGCCTCGCCCTTGATGAGCACGGATTGACCTATGAGGTAGACCCGCCAAAGGCGCGCGCGGACGTGCTAGAGCTGGTGGCGCGAGGCGACGTCACTAAGTCATCGTTCGCTTTCCGCACCTTTGAGGATGACTGGGCACAGACGGACCAGGGGTTTCCTAAGCGAACTCTGTTGCGCGTCCAGTTGGTTGACGTAGCTCCCGTCAATCTCCCCGCCTACCCGGACACGTCTGCGGGTTTGCGGTCCCTCGCGCGCCATGTGGAAGCGCCCTATGAGGACGTGCGGGAGTTGGCCGAACGGGACGAGTTGCGGAGGCTCTTTACCCGCACCGACAACCGTGGGCCGGCGCCTGCGGACCCGCCGCGGATCACCCCTGAACAGGCGCGAGTGAGGCTGCTCGCGCTCCGCAACTCGCCTTATGGCGGACAGGCTTAGGCCATCCGCTCACGGCGCACAGAGGCTCACTCCGGGACAGGGCGCAACCCATCCCGCTAACTGAACATCGCTAGCAGTTTCAGGCAGGGCGCAACCCACCTGAGTCATTCACAACCAACGACTCAGACGAAAGGGGCAGGGCCATGTCTGAGATTGTGAAGCGGCTCATGGAAACGCGACTGCGCGCGTGGAATGAGGCCAAGGAACTTGCCGACAGGGCGGCCGATGAAAAGCGCGCGTTCAGTGCCGAGGAAGACGGCAAGTGGGCGGCGCTTAACGAGGAAATCGACACGTGCGATGAGCGGATTAAGGCAGTCATCGCACAGGAGAAGCGAGCCCAGGAAGCTGACGAAATCCTGTCACGTGCGGGCGGTGGCGCTCCGCCCGCTGGTGGGCCATCGGCAAACGATGAACTCCGTTCCTGGGCGAGGGGGGAGACTTCCTCGCGGACATTCGACATCAACCCCAGGGGCGCCGTTGACTTCCGCGCGCTCTCTAAGCTCACGTCTGCCGCGGGGGGCAGTGTCGTTCCCCAGGGTTTCTACAACCGCCTTATGGCGCACTTGATTGAGAACTCCGGGATTATGCAGGCTGGGGTTACCGTCCTCAACACTGCGTCCGGCGAGACCATTCCGGTACCCAAGACAACGGCGCACTCTACGGGCGCGCAGGTTGCGGAAGGCGGAACGATCGGCACGTCCGAGCCCACGTTCGGAAGCGTCGACCTGGGCGCCTATAAGTTCGGCGCGAAGATGCAGATTTCCTCTGAACTGCTCCGGGATTCCGGAGTGGACCTTGAGGGATATCTGAGCATGCAGGCAGGGCGCGCCCTGGGCAACGCCTTTGGCGTCCGGGCCATCACGGGTACGGGCGCAGGGCAGCCGCGAGGCGTCGTCACGGACGCGACTGCGGGAGCTACCGGCACAACGGGTATCTCTGGTGGATTCGGCGCCCAGGCAACGGCAGGACAGGGCGCGGACTACCTCATCACCCTGTATCACTCCGTCATTGCGCCTTACCGCCGTTCCGCTTCCTGCCGTTGGATGATGAACGACGGCACGGCGGAAACGGTTCGCAAGCTCAAGACAACGGAAGGCGTTTACGTCTGGCAACCGTCCATCGTCGCGGGTGAACCTGACACCCTGCTCGGTAAGCCTGTCGTCATTGATCCCAACGTTGCGGACGTTGGGCTTTCCGCTAAGTCGGTCCTGTTCGGCGACTTCTCACAGTATTTCGTGAGGATGGCCGGCGGTATCCGATTCGAGCGGTCGGACGATTTCGCGTTTGACACGGATCTCGTTACCTTCCGCGCCCTCATGCGCGCGGATGCGGCGCTTGTGGACCTTACCGGCGCCATCAAGTATTTCGTAGGCGGCGCAAGCTAACAGCCGCAGAGGGGGGCGCAGACGCGCCCCCCTCGCCCTTTACAGGAATGGAGTAGTCCCGTGTCTGACTCGACTTACGATGACGTCCTCATCCGCCGTTCCCTCTCCCCCGTAGCCCGAACCGATGGCACGGACAATGGCGCAGGTGTCGACCTGGGCGCCAATGGCGGCACGATGACTGCCTCCGTGTGTGTCGTTACGGGCACCATCACGGACGGTTCTCACGTGATCAGCGTGGAGGAATCGGCCGATGACTCGTCCTATGCCGCCGTTGCCGCGAGCAACATTCAGGGCACTGCGCCCACGCTCGACTCTGACGATAGCGACACGCAATACGAGTTCGGCGTAAGGACCAACCTGCGCTATGTCCGCGTAGTCGCGGTGACGTCCAGTGCCACGACGGGCGGAGTGTTCGCCGCGGTTGTCGCCCTGGGCAAGTGCCGTCAGAAGCCTGTCAGTCACGCGTAAGGGGTGACTCATGAGAGTTCGCCTCAAGGGCGATATCAGCGGCATGCGGAACGGTAAGAAGTGGCCCCCCCGTGGGGCCATCGTCGCATTGCCAGACGTTGAGGCCCAGGACCTTTGTAATTCCGGCATGGCGGAACGCGTGCCGGAACCTGCCCCTGTCGAAACGGCTACGGCTGCGCGCAACAAGGGGAAGGCTGAAACCCGATAGGGGGTTGTCGTGGCAAATGAGTACGCGACTATATCCAGCCTAAAAGTTGCGCTCAACATGTCCGACACCACACGGGATGACTTGCTCACGGCTGCTCTTGCGGCTGCCTCGCGGCAGATAGACCAGAACTGCGGTAGGCGGTTCTATCTTGATGCAGCCGTGAGCGAGCGCACCTATAACCCAGAGTTCCGAACCGTCGAGCATACGACAGGCGAACTCTTGATAGTGGACGACATTGGTTCAACGACAGGGCTAGTAGTCGAGACTGGCAGCGTCGGCGGCACCTATACCGCCATCACGGATTACGAAACATGGCCAGAGAACGCGTCCGCGCAAGGACTCCCCATCACTGGCCTAGTGCGCTACTCCGGTACCTGGGGAACGAGGGGCACTGCGCGCGTTCAGGTAACTGCCAAATGGGGATGGCCGGCGGTCCCCGATGAAATCGTGCAAGCCACCATCTTGCAGGCTCTACGCCTCTACAAACGCAAGGACTCACCGGAAGGCGTCCTAGGTTCCGCCGATTGGGGAGCGGTCCGCGTGGGGCGAGTAGATCCCGATGTCTACGAACTCTGTAAGCGGTTCATGTTGCCCGGATTCTGAGGGGGTCACATGGACATCTACAACGTTCGCGCGCAACTTGCGCTTGCCGCCTCCGCGGTGGTCCTGCCTAACGCCTCGCTCACGTGCACGGGATACATGCCGGACTCCGTCTCGGAACCGTGCCTCTTTGTCTCGGACTACACCATTGAGTTTGACCGGACCATGAATCGCTCGATGGACGTTGTCACGTTCACTGTGCGAGTGCTGGTCAGTCGAGCCGATGACCTGTCGGGGCAAAAGCTCATGGATTCGATGATGTCAGGGTCCGGCACGTCATCCCTAAAGGACGTCATAGAGGACGCGCGAGGCGCCCCCGGTACTGCCGCTCTCAATGGATACGCCCATGACTTGCGCGTCACGCGCATGCAAGGGCTACGCCTCTACGAACACAACGGCGCCCAGTACCTAGGGGCCGAAATCACGATTGATGTGATCGGGGACGGGAGTCCGTAAATGGCACTCATAACCCTTACGGGCGTCAACCTGTTTGCCGTTGGGGCAGACCTGACAGGCGCCTCTAACAAAGTAGAACTCTCCGCCGAGACCGAAGAGAAGGATTCGACAACCTACGGCTCTAGCGGCTGGAAAGAGGTAATGGCCGGACTCGGCTCCGCCGAGATCATGGCTGAGGGTTTCTGGGAAGCGTCGGATGAGAGCTATGTCGACGACGCTTCCTGGTCCCAAATCGGCGGCAATGGCCCCTGGTCCATCGGCCCCGTGGGCTCGACCGCAGGCAGCCTCGCCTACTTCACACGGGCCCTGCGGTCCGAATACGGGTGGCTGGGACAGGTCGGGGACATCGCGCCATGGAAGGGCAAGGCGGCCGGGAGTTGGCCCCTGGTCCGCGGGGAGTTCGCCCACAACCCAGCCACCGCGCGCACGTCGAGCGGCGACGGAGGCACCGGGGCAGAGCTGGGCGCCGTAGCCGCAGGGCAGCGCCTCTACGCCTCGCTACACGTCCTGTCCGTGTCCGGCACTTCCCCAACGCTCGACGTCGTCATAGAGAGCGACGTGGACGACACCTTTTCCACTGCCACTACCCAACTCACCTTTACGCAGGCCAACGCGATTAGCGGCGAAATCCTGCGCACGGACGGTTCGGCCGTTACTGACACATTCTTCCGCGCGTCATGGACTATCGCGGGCACTGACCCATCCTTCCTTTTCGCAGTCGCGTTCGGCATTAAGTAAGGGGTGACTCCTCATGGCTTTCATGGTTCTCACGACTGAATATGTGGCGCTCAACGCAACGGACCTGAGTGACTACGTGAACAAGGGCGAACTTTCCGTAGAGGTAGAGGAAAAGGACGTGACAACGTTCGGCTCCGCCGGGTGGAAGGAAGTCATAGGCGGACTCAAGAGCGGGGAACTCGCAATCGAGTTCAAGCAGGATTTTGCCGCCTCCGCGCTTGACGACATTCTGTGGCCCCTGTTCGGCACCGTTGTTACCTTTGAGGTACGCCCGACGTCTGCCGCAGTCGGCACGTCAAACCCCAAGTGGACTGGGTCCGTTCTCATCAAGGAACTCAAGCCACTGTCCGGAGGCGTTGGGGATGAGGCAACGCAATCCGTGAGCTTCCCAACGTCCGGCACTGTGACCAGGGCAACGGCCTGATGACCCGTAGTCCCGTTCAAGTGGAAGTGCGACAGGACGAGTTGCGGAATCTCATACGCGTCATCCGCGAGCAAGAGGACGGCAGGGTATTGCGGAAGGAACTCGCAAAGGAACTCCGCGACACCCTGAAACCGCACACACAGCGCGCTAAGAATGCCGCCCTGTCGATTCCGTCCGGAGGCGGCGCGACGTCCCCGCCTCTCAGGCCGGCTATCGCTAGGTCTGTTCAGTCGCGGGTCAACCTGACCATGCGAGGCGCAGGCGCGAGCGTACGGGCGAGGCGCACTCCGCGCGTCCGTGACTTTTCGAATGCCCCTAAGCGTACGAACTCAACTAAGGGATGGCGTACGCAGTCCTGGGGCAATGACGTTTGGCGCGTCCAGAGGGGCAAGCCCGATTGGTTCGATGACGCGATGAGGGGCAGCGCCCCGGAGGCGCGCGCGGCTATTCGGGATGTCCTGGGCGCAATGGCAAGGCGCATAGCTAGCAGGGTTGGGTGACTATGTATCTGATCTACCAGCCGGAAGGTTCGGAGGAACCTACCCGCTTTAAGTACAACCCGCGCAAGCTCATGAGCGCGGAACGGGAAATGTTGGAACGCAAGACAGGCAAGGACTTTACGGATTTCACAAGTTCCGTGCTGTCCGGCAACAGCCTCGCCCGCCGCGCCCTGCTCTATATGTTCCTCAAGCGGCAACACCCGACCATCAAATGGGATGACGTCGACTTTGCATGGGATGAACTCAAGCTCGAATACAGCAAGCAAGAGCTTGTGACCATGCGAGAGGCAATCTCCGAAAACACGTCCGGTGACGAGCGCACGGCAACCCTCGCCAATCTCGATGCGGAGATAGAAACCGCCATCGATGAGGAGGACGAGGGGGAGGGAAAAGCAAGTCTGCCGATCGCAGGCTAGCCAATCTCGCGAACGCCTCGCACCTGTTGCACATACGCCCATGGGAATGGGCGCTACTCACAGTCGAAGAGACAGACCAAATGTTGGATTGGCTCGACGACTACCGCAGGCAGATGGATGAGGCGGAAGCCAAGATGAAACGGCGGTGAGTCATGGCGTCGGATACTTCCCTTGTCTTCCGCCTTATAGCGCGTGATGAGGCAAGCCCAGAGATATCCCGCATGCAGGAACGTCTTTCTACTGCGTCTGCGGGCATCGGCGTAGGCGTCGCGGCAGCACTGGGCGTAGGTGTTGCCGCCAATCTCGACATGCAAGCGGCTAACGCAAAGCTCACGGCGCAATTGGGCGTTGGGCCGGCGGAAGCTGCGGAGCTTTCCAAAGTGTCCGCACAGGTCTATGGGGACGCCTGGGGCGATTCAACGGAAACCGTCAACCTGGCCATCAAGGGTGTTTACCAGAACATCGGAGACGTGTCACAGGCCAAGGGTGGACTAGAGGCCGTGACGTCCAAGGTGTTGGCCCTTGCGGAAACCTTTGACCAGGATCTAGGCGTCACGACTGCGGCAGTTGGACAGCTTGTGCGAACAGGCATGGCCAATGATGTAGATGAGGCCATGGACATAGTGGCAAAGGGCCTGTCCACTGCTGCGGACAAGTCGGGAGACTTCCTCGAAACCCTCAACGAGTACAGCACCCTTTGGCGTCGCGTTGGGCTCGACGGCAAGACAGCTACAGGGCTTCTCTCTCAGGGCCTCAAGGCAGGCGCGAGGGATGCGGACCAAGTTGCCGACGCTATCGGCATCTTCGGAGAGATGGCGCTCAGCAACAGCGATGCAGTGAAAGAGGCTTACAAGAGCATCGGCGTTGACTCCGATCATGTCGCAAAGCTCATGGGCAAGGGCGGAGCCTCCGCGAAAAAGGCGCTCCAAATCACTATGGACGCACTGCGCGGAGCCAAGAACGAAACCGTGCAACTCACGGCCGCGCAAGCCCTGTTCGGCGACACAGCAAACACCATGGGGGAATCCCTGTTCGCGCTCGACCCTGCCTCCGCGGCTGCCTCCGCGGGCATGGACAAGGTTGCCGGTGCCGCGGAGAAGGCAATGAAAACGATGGCGGACAACCCAGCCAAGCAACTTGAGAAATTCAAGCGGCAAGTAGTGCAAAAGCTGAGTGAGGTTGCCGGAAAGTTCATCTCGTTCGGGATGGAAAATCAGGGCTTGATGAAGCCTCTTGCCGCCATCCTGGGCGTTATCGCGGGTCTCGTCATGGCCGTTGCCGTAGCCCAGAAAATCTACGCCACCTATACGGCTATCGCGACTGTGGCAACCAAGATTCACAACGCTGCGCTATTCAAGACCATTGCGGGATACCTCCGCCTTATGGCCGTTGGGCTTATGGCAATGGCCCGTATGGCAGCCGCAGCCGTAGCCTCCGCGGCGACTACTGCGGCTGCCTGGGTTGGCTCCGCGCTCGCGGCAATCGGAACGTGGATTGCCGCAGTCGTGCGGGCGGGAGTCACCGCCGTTGCCCAGTTCGCATTGATGGCGGCGCGTGCCGTCGCCTGGGCCGTGACGATGGCTGCCCAATGGTTCATTGCCATGGGGCCTATCGGCTGGGCCATTGCCGCCGTAGTCGGTTTGGTCGCGCTCATCATTGCCAACTGGGACAAGGTCAAGGGATGGACCCGCATTGCCTGGGACTGGGTATGGAACAAGGTAAAGCAGGTAGCCAAATTCCTTGTCGACATCTTCCTGAACTTCACTCTTGTTGGACTGATCATCAAGCATTGGTCCACCATCAAGAGGAAGACTGCGGAGATTTGGAACGGCATAGTGGCCTGGGTCAAGGGTGTCCCCAGGATGATCTACAACGCCTTCCTCAACTTCACGCCCATTGGCCTGATGATCAAACATTGGGACACCATGAAACGATGGGTAGTCATCAAGGCTACCGACATCGTGAACTGGGTTCGCGGTCTGCCTGGGCGGATCTCTCGCGCCATCGGCAATCTCGGATCGCTGCTCTATAACAAGGGCCTCGACGTCGTACGTGGCTTGTGGAATGGCATTAAGGCCATGGGCTCATGGTTGAAATCCACGCTTACCGGCTGGGCAAGGAACCTGATTCCTGGGCCCATTGCGAGAGCGCTGGGGATCTCTAGCCCTTCCAAACTCATGGCGAGGAAGATCGGCCGTTGGATTCCGGCTGGTGTCGTCAAGGGCATTGAGTCGGGTAACCCAGTCCTGCGGCGCGTCATGGCGCGTCTGGCAGCTGTTCCCAGGCCCTCTCACGGCCCTGCGGCCGGCGGCTCGACCATTTCCCCCGTGGGGCCCCTGAACGGCCCCTCTGGCGGCCGTACGGTCCTTGAGATCCGGGCAGGCAATAGCAAGGTTGATGAGTTCCTGATGGAACTGTTGCGCCGTGCGATCCGTGTGCGCGGCGGGGACGTTCAGTTGGTTCTAGGCCGGTAGGCGGAGGGGGCGACCATGGTGTTTCCCCAAACCCCCCTTGACGTCGTCGTTGAAATGGAGATCGGCGGCACTTGGACGGACGTGACTGATTTCGTCTATGCACGTGCCCCAATCACCATCGAGCGCGGCCGGAAGGATGAGGGAAAGCAAACCGATCCGGCCCGATGCTCGCTTACCTTGGACAACAGGGATGGGCGTTGGTCGAGCCGTAATCCAGCCTCGCCCTATTTCGGGTTGATCGGTCGTAACACCCCTGTGCGTGTGTCGCTCGACGTAGGTGAGTCCTACTTGTCCCTGCCAGGCAACGCGGGGGACAAGGTGACAACCCCTGATGTGGCTGCGCTGGATATCACGGGGGACATAGATGTACGTTTCGAAATGAACCTTACTAACTGGACGTCCTTGGTATTGATTGCCGGAAAATATGAGATTACGGGTAATCAGCGCTCATGGGGGATATGGCTTAACACTACGGGCACCTTCAATTTCCGTTGGACTACCGCGGGCACTCTTGCGAGCGCCGTTGACGCGACATGCACGGAACCTCTGCCGTATCCGCCGGGCGGTCGCCCCGTTGCGGTCCGGGTGACGCTCGATGTCGACAACGGCGCGTCCGGCAATACGGTGACGT
Organism: Streptomyces sp. NPDC049887; assembly: GCF_040656535.1. Taxonomy (NCBI): domain Bacteria; kingdom Bacillati; phylum Actinomycetota; class Actinomycetes; order Kitasatosporales; family Streptomycetaceae; genus Streptomyces; species Streptomyces sp. NPDC049887. The sequence goes on from NZ_JBFAMM010000001.1 coordinate 163,231, forward strand.
TCTATACGTCGGATTCAATTGACGGCACGTGGACTCAGTTGGGTGAGCCCATCGTGAACTCTGGGACGACGTCCATTCACAGTGGCACGGCGCCCGTCGAGTTGGGTGATATTGACGACTTTCTCGCGGATGCTTGCTCCGGGCGTATCACCAAGTTTCAGATACTCGACGGCATCGGGGGCACGGTCGTTGCCAATCCGGATTTCACCGTTCAAACGCCCGGAGATACGTCGTTCACTGACGGGGCTGGGCTTGAGTGGACTGTGGCCGGCGGCGCGTCCATAAGCAACCGCAAGCCTCGATTTGTGGGCGAGATTTCCTCATGGCCCGTTCGCTGGGACGTTTCCGGCGAAGATGTGGAAGTGTCCGTTGAGGCTGCCGGAATCCTGCGGCGCCTGGGGCAGGGCGCCGTACCTCTCAAGTCGGCACTAGAGCGGCACATCACAGTCAATGGCGCTATTGAATGTTGGCCCCTCACGGATGGCAAGTTGGCCACACACGGTACGGCCCTGTTCGGCGGGGCGCCCATGGTGCCGAAAATTCAGTCGGGCACAGGCTCCGTTGGCTGGGCGGAGGGCAAGCTAGCGGATTGGCTCGACCCTGTCGTGTTGACGCCTCCGAGCACGGACGGCACGTTGGGGACCTACGTTCCCAACAACACGGATGCGGCCTCCGAATGGTCCGTTGATATCTGCCGTAGTGGGATTGGCGATTATGAGGGGTTGGTCATCGGGGACCAGGGTTCGGGTACGGATGCGTCCCCCAAGATAAATTGGACTATCGAGTTTGACGCGGGAGCGGATGAGATATGGCTTTCCGCGGCGTACATCTCCGAGTCAAGCTCAAGCGTTGACGTCGTCGAGACCGTATCCAATGCGGGTATCTATGACGACGCACCCCATCATGTCCGCGTAACCATCACTCCGGGCGCGACGGATACCGACTATGAATTGTACGTGGATGGCGCGGCGCGCACGTCCGGCACGTATACCGGTGAGGTGTCGCAGGCTGTAAGGAACATGCGTCTTTTCTGGACCAACTTGGCCCTTACCGATGATCTCGCATCATTCGGCTACATCACCTATTGGGGGCCCAACCCCCCTGCCGTGACAGACACCTATGATGCCGTGCTCGGTAACGCAGGCGAGAGGGCAACAGAAAGAGTCCTACGCCTGTGCAATGAGACCGATGTGACCATGCGGCCGGCGGGAAGACCAGAAGAGTCAACACCCCTCGGACCGCAGGGGCGGCAGACCTTTACGAATATCGTTGAGGCAGCCGCACAGGCAGAAAGCGGCATTCTCTATGAGGACAGGGAAGACGTCGCCCTCCGCCTGCGCGACCATGCCGGACTGTATAACCAGACGGTTGCGCTCGACCTTGACTATTCGACAGGCGACGTCGCGCCCCCTTTGGAGCCTGTAGACGATGACCAGAGCACGCGCAATGACGTGACTGTCACGCGTACGGGCGGAGGCTGGGCGCGGGTCACAAAGGACACTGGTCCGCTCTCTACGGATGCCCCGCCCGATGGTGTGGGGACGTACAGCGAAAGCGTGTCGCTCGACCTTTACACAGATAACCAGCCGATAAGCCATGCGGGTTGGCGCGTTCACCTGGGCACCTGGGATGAGGCACGCTATCCGGTCGTACGCGTTGACCTAGCCGCAACCCCCGATCTAGTCGATACCGCCTCCGGGGCCGATATCGGGGACCGTATGACCATTTCGAACCCCCCGGTATGGCTGCCGGACGAGACCATTGATCTTTTGGTGCAGGGCTATACGGAAGTGATCACCCATCCCAACGGATGGGAGTTGGCTTTCAATTGCAGCCCTGCGGGTCCATGGACTGTCGGCATTCCTGATGACGACGTGTTGGGGCGCGTGGATAACGAAAGCTGTGTAACGAACGGCTCGACGTCGTCATCATCCGGCATCCTCAACGTCCTTACCGCGACTGGCTCGGTTCGCTGGGCGGACAGTGCCACGTATTCCGGTGACTTCCCATTTGATATCTACGTCGGTGGTGAGGTTATGCGAGTCACTAGTTGTAGTGGCACGGCCCAGTCTCAGACGTTCGGAGTAACCCGCAGCATCAACGGAGTGGTGAAGGCGCACGCGTCCGGTACGCCTGTCCGTCTCATCACTACCCCAGTTATCGCCCTGTAGGGGGTCACGGCATGTCGCAATACCCAACCATCTATGCGGGCAGGGCGCTTACCGCGGACATCCTGCAATACATGATCCCGCTTGACGCACTGAAGGGAAGTAGCACTAGCCGCGCGTCGACAACGACAGTCACGGCGGACCCTGAGTTGTCCGTTGATGTGGAGGCAAACGCGGAATACGTCTTGGACGCGTACATACGCTATTCAGGCTCGACCGCCGCGGACATTACAATACAGTTCACCGGGCCTAGCGGCTCGTCGGGGTCATACGGCGGATACATGTTGGACATCGGGGAGACGGTAGAGGCGGGCGCTAAGCGTTCGATCCGTACGCCCATCAACTCTGCGCGGGACGTCGGTTGTATCTCGACGTCTACCGCAATGGTTATGTTGATCAAAGGTCGGCTCATCGTCGGCGGCACTGCGGGCGCGTTCTCTTTCGACTGGGCGCAGCGTGTATCCAACGGGACGGCAACCGTTGTCGAATCCGATTCGTGGTTTTCGGTAAGGCGCGTCGCCTAGGGGGACCGTGGGATGCCTGAACACCCTGACTTTCAACTGTTGCTCGTTCGTATCGAGACAAAGCTAGACGTCGCGTTGCGGCTGCAAGAGGACCACGAAAGGCGCCTTCGCGCGCTTGAGGGGCATGGCACCACGGACCATGACTCGCGCATCAAGTCCCTAGAGAAATGGCGGCACGCGCTCCCCACTACGGCTTTCATCAGCCTCGCCTCTCTAGGCACGGCCATTGTTACCGCACTACTCAAGTAGGGGGCAGAGTGCCACTCATCAACGGTGTTGACGTTGCGTCCTATCAGAGCACTACCTATGACACCACGGGTCTTGATTTCGTGTTTGTCAAGGCAACGGAAGGCACCACCTACAGCAATCCGAAGATGTCCGCCCAGGTCACTCGCGCTCGCTCCGCGCGGCTGGTCGTTGGGTTCTATCACTTCCTTCGGGCAGGCAATCCGAAAGGACAGGCAGGCTACTTTGTGAACAGAGCTGGGGCGCGCCCTGGGGAAATCCTCGCATGCGACTGGGAAACTGCGCCGGATGGTTCCTATCCATCCAACGCGGAGAAGGACGCGTTCCTACGGGAAGTCAAGCGCCTCGCTCCCGCTAACCGTGTCGTCCTGTACTGCAACAGGGACTATTGGTTGAACCGCGACAAGACGAGTTATGCGGCTGACGGACTCTGGATTGCCGACCCCAGCGCCCCGACAGGTGCGCCCAGGGTGCGGCATCCATGGGTCTTCCATCAGCACTCGATTACCGGGGGCATTGATCGGAACGTAGGCAACTTCCCAACCCGTGACGCGCTCCGCAAATGGGCTGGGGACTCTGGGCCGGCGGGCGGAGGCAGTGAATTGGAACTCTCGGATACGGTCCCCATCACGCAATGGGCAAAGGACCGATGGAAGGAAGACAAGGGGCTACAGGACGGCAGCATTGCCGTTGCTACGGCCCTGGGGAGCGGCTACGTGTACGCCCGTGCCGCCGCGGAGAGGGCGGGCGCCGTAGAGGCGGAGATACGGCACGTGCGCGCCCAGGTGGAGGCGCAAGCGGCTGCGCTCGCGGCTGCCGTGCGCAGGCTCGACGCGCTCACAGACACACTCGCCCAACTCGACGTGTCCGGCGCCCTGGGCGCCCTACAGGACGCCATCAACGCAACAACGGTCACCCTGCGCGCAGGGGGAGGTAAGTAGGCATGAGCAAGTACCTAGTACGCCTCGCGGAACAGGCGGGCGCGGCTGCCCTGGGCGGCGCTCTCGCGGCCTGGGCAGCGTCCGGCTACGACCTGTCCAGGGCCGCGCTGGGCGCGGCTGTAGCGGCGGGTCTGCGGGCCGTTTACGGCATGTTCGTTCAGCCCATCGGCGACAAGGAATCGCCCAGCGTCGTCAAGTAGTCCCGACGCACAAGCGCCCCCCTGCCTTGACTGGCAGGGGGGCGCTTTTCTGCGTTTAGGCCTAGTAGCACATGCGGCATTGCCTCAAGTGGGTTTCCAGTGCTCGCACTTTGGCGCGGCGGGCGGCGCGCGTATGGGCTTCCGCCAATCCTCGCCTGTCCTCATGCTCGACGTTGGATGCCCTTTCCGCCTGTGCGGCAATCTCTTTGTCCCAGCGTGCGGCAATGGATTTGAAGCGTTGGCAGCGCGAGCGCGCCATGGTTGGGATGCCTTTCTGCATGAACGAGCCTGCCCCTCGCCCGGGGAGGTTAGGCGAGGGGCAGGCGGTATGTGTTACCCCAGGGTGTTTCACTGCCCAGCGCTGGGGCGAGCGCGATTCCGCCCAGAATTCAGGTGGCAACTCCGGAAGCGGCAGTCATCGGGTTGTGTTGCTGGGGTCGAGCCACGATTCATCTGTGTACTCGTGATAGTGGACGTTGCCCAAATGCGGGGGCAAGGTGCAATGGCGCGTGCTGGTCAATCCGCCCTCCCGCGGTTTGGGGGCCCAACAGACATTGATGTCCAAGGGTCTGCCGTTGCAGTCCATACGCGAAATGAACGGGAAGCGGTCCGTCGCCATTGCTCTTGCTCCCAAAGGGTTGCGCTAGATGGTGACTTGCGGAGTTACTGCCAGACCGATTCGGGCACGGCGGTATTCGCCATAGAGGCGGTTCCCTTCCTCGCACCCCTGCCCCGGTTGGTCGGGCGGGGACGCTGCGAGGCAGGACAGGCACCGCGGACCCGTGTCCGGCATGCAGTGCTTTAGGTACGCGTCCCAGGCGGCAGCCTGCGCCCGCCCTCTCGCGTCCTGGGCGCTCATGGCTTCCGCCATTCCTCGCCCAGGTGGGCGACCACGTACGGGCGCACTAGGGCGCAGTCGTCCTCAAAGGGCGCTCTGTGTGCCGCCCCTCGCGTGGGGGGAAGCGGCGGACGCCAGTAGGGCCGCTCAACAGGGGGCAACTGCCGGACGTCGCGCGCTTGGACCAGGGGCGCCCACGGGTCGGCATTCGGCAGCCTGGGCGCCCTGTGCCTGCCTGTCGCCCGCAGAGGCGTTGTGATGCAACCGCCCAGGGCCAGTAGACCTAACAGGGCGCACGTCCACCCGATAAGCTCTCTCACGTTCGCACTCTCCTTGCATGGTTGCGGACACTGCCCCGCGTTGGCGTTGCCTGCCAGCGTGGGGCGCTTTCGTTGGGACACAGGCGCCCAGGATCGGCGCACCCTGGGCGCCTGCGGAGACTCGACCCGCCCTAGGAATGGCGGGGAGTCTCGCGCCCGTTGTGCACCTGGGAGTGGCGCACAACGGGAGTAGATGCGTTGTGTTGTTGGGGCAGGGGATCACGGCGACTCATGCGCGTTCTCCTGCGTTCGCCTTGAACTCGGCCCACACGGTTTTTCCCTGTGCCTCCTCTCTCACGCCCCAGGCATTCGACAGAGCGTCAACCAATGGCAGTCCCCTGCCGGATTCGGCCCATTCGTCGGCAGCCTGCCCTTGTGCGGGCAGCGCGCCTCCGTAGTCCCTGACTTCCGCCCGCAGGGTGTCTCCGAATAGCTCGATGGAGAACCAATAGGGAAGTCCGGATACGCCGTGAGCTACGGCGTTTGTGGCCAGTTCGTTGACTGCGAGGATTACGTCACTCGCCAGAGCGCCAACGTCAGAAATCGCCCATGACGTAAGGAAGTTGCGGCAGTCTCGACGCACCAGGGCGACGGATGCAGGGTCAGTGGGATACTGGCGACGGCAGTACAGTTCGGGCATGCTTCACCCCCCTCCGCGGGGTTGGCAGCGCTACGGACCGCGCATGGCCGGTTACCGACCCTGCACGCTGCAATCCTGCACGCGAGGCGGGGAGTTGTGCAAGCGGGACGCCATCATTCGCCCGGATGAGTGTGTGTCAGTTAGCTTGGCCGGCGGTAGCGTTGCAGCGTTTACGCAGGTCAGAGGGGAGGTCCGGAGTTGGTCAGTAGGCGGTATGTCGAGCCAACCGCACGACAGGTGCGGTTGGGCAAGGTGCTGCGTGGACTGCGGGTTGAGGGCGACCACGGGTCTCAGGACGTCGTGGCAGGTTCGCTTGGCTGGTCTGAATCCAAGCTGTCCCGGATCGAGTCTGGCCGTATCGGCATCTCGGAAACGGATCTCGCCTCGCTCCTCGCGCGGTACGACGTCCGTGATCGAAGCCTGCGCGCGTACATCGCCCATCTCAAGAGGCTAGGAAATGGGCGCGGATGGGAGAGCAAGATTCGCAACGTGGTGCCCTCTGTGTATGCCGATTTCATCGGCTATGAGGGCGACGCTGCGGAGGCATATAACGCTCAACCTGTGCTCGTTCCTGGCTTGTTGCAGACGCAGGACTATGCGGCTGCGGTGCTTGATCAGCACGTGCCGGACATGAAAAGCGACGAACGCGCGGAACGCCTTGGCATCCGTGAGCGACGACAGGAAGTCTTCAGGCGCCCCGATCCGCTTGTGTTCTGGGGCGTGATTTCTGAGTCCGTTTTCCGGCATGTCATCGGCACGCCCGACTTCATGGCGGAGCAGCTAGAGCACATGCTGAACCTGTGTGAAGAATTCCCGCATGCAGTCAACATTCAAGTCTTGCCGGAAGCGGCTGCAAGCCATGCGGCCCTATTCGGCCCGTTTGTAATTCTGTCCTTCCCGGAGCGGTGGGAGCCTGACATCGTTTACCTAGAGGGCCTGACGGCAAACAGGTTCCTTGAGGAATCTGCGGAAGTGCAGGAATACAGTCGATTGTTTAAGCGGCTCATGATGACCGATTCCCTACGGGGACCGGAAAGCATCGAGCTAATCGGAAAGTACAGAGACAACTACCGCAAGGGGTAGGCAGTGGAATATATCCTTTCGGATGCTTCGACGCTGGGCGTCGAGTGGCAGAAAGCGTCCGCCTCCGGGGCAAATGGAGATTGCGTCGAGTTCGCGCCGTACGCGGATGGCGTTGCCGTCCGGCACAGCAAGGCGCCCACGGGGCCTGCGCTTCTGTTCACGCGTTCTGAGATTGCCGCCATGCTCGATGGGGCGCGCGGCGGGGAGTTCGACCACTTGACAGGCGAGGCGTAGCCACAACCTGTAGCTCACCTGGGGCCCCTGTCCGGCATTGCCGGGCGGGGGCCCTCGCTTGTTCAGTGACACATCAGCGCTGCCGCGGAGAGAGAGCGCGTCCCCGGAGACGTGCATCACGAAACATTCATTCAGCGGCTCCCCAACTGCCTGTGTTTGCAAGTCCGTTGGGCACCGTTTCCCCCTGGCGTCAAAGAATCTTGAAAACTGCTCTTGACACTTGCGTTGCCGAGAACGGAACGTGTACGCACCCCGGACGGAGGCACCCGTTCCGGACATCCCATATCTTGGGCCGGTTGGAAGAACCGCCGTAATGGGCACCCCTGCGCGCACGGCTAGATTGTCACCGGTAAACCGCTAGGACATGGCGACGCCAAGACCCCAGTAACGGGCGAGCGTTGGGCACAGGTAGCGGCTCCCGAAAAGAGCGGTGCGGAGGAACGTCACGGCCGGAGTTGGCCTAGCGCCCGGTACCGGTATTCCCGTGGTGATTCTCCGTACCGCTCTTTAAATAGCACACTGAGAACGTTGCCCGATGCGAAACCGCAGCCCAGTGCAATATCAACAATGGGGCGATGCTGAAAAGCGGGATTCGCCAGACACCGTCGAGCCGCTGTTAGTCGTTCATCCCGCACCAGTTCGCGGTATGTGGTACCCACTTGCCGTAGGGCCGACTGCAACTGACGCGGGGACCAGCCCAGGCCGGCGGCAACGCTGGGCAGGCTCATGTCCCGACTTGCTATGTGCTGCCGTACGTATCGACGCACCATCGGTTCAATCTCCGGGATGTTTTCCACCGCGGGCCGGTCGTCGCCTACCGCGAGCATGCAGAATAGCTCCGTAAGGCGCTCACATGTCGCATCAAATCCGGCCGCCGAGAAGCTGTCACGTTCCTCATGCAGTGCTCTCAGCATAGTGCCTGATATCCGCCCGATTCCCCTTCTGAGATCAAATGCTGTCCACGCCGGAGCTTCTTCGCCCAACCGCGAGATCACTTCTGGGCGAGGAAGTCTGACGGCAAATCCCTGTGCGTCACGTACCTGCATTCGGAGAGGCTGATTAGCGGTACCCAAAACTGCCATGCCGGGCCCTATCGTTACCTCGGTGTTCCCAATTACCGTAAGGACGGACCCTCCTGTCAGTGCAATCAGATGGTAATGATTATCGGGCGATTGTCGCACATGGCATTCCGTGCGGGTGCTTTCTACAGGACCCCATTGGCGGAAGGTATCAAGGACGTACAGGCCAGTTTCCTGACGGACCATGCGGACGCGATAGGGGATGTCGACCGGATAAAGGTGCTCTCCCTTAAAGCGGTGCGCGTTGTAGTCATCGCGCCAAAACTCGCGGCGCTCCGCTTCCGTCTGCGTCTCGTCGCCTGGCATTGAGATCAAATAGGCGCCCTGATTTTTCATGTCGACCGCCTCACTTTGCGTGCCCCTATGGAGCGCTCGCCCTGGGCGCCTGTCAAGACCCAGTAAGTGATGGTTCGATCGCAGAGTGTTAGTAACCTTGATGAACGCGCGAGTAACCTAAACAGGGGCGCAGAGATTCAGTCATAGCCGGGTTAATCGGACATCTCGGCTCTAGCGTCGGTGTCAACAAACCGAATGGCTCTTAGCAGCATCGGAGTTGACATCATGACTGCAACGCCTAACGGCCAACCCGCGGCAACAGAGCCCGTGGTTGGCAGCATGTCTCTGACGTTCCCCGCCTCGCCTTCCGTGGTCTCTCGCGCCCGAGCCCTTGCGCGCGCGCTCGATCCGGAACTTCGGGAAGACGTGGAAATCGTTACCTCAGAACTCGTAAGTAACGCCATTCGCCACGCAGATACGGCCACTGTGACAGTTGAGCTACTGAGCACAAGTGAAGGCGTACACGTTGAGGTATCGGACCAGGATGCCGCCCACCTGCCCCATTCGGTTGAGCCTGAGTCGACCGAAACGAGCGGTAGGGGCCTACAGATTGTCGCCTGTCTGTGCAGTCATCTGCACTGCACCACGGGGCCGGCGGGAAAGACTGTCTGCGCAGATGTCACGTACAGTGCCGCGCCTGCGCCTGCGGCGGAGGCTCCCGTTGCGCGATGACGTTGCGGACGCGTGCGAGCCCACCATGGACCAGGACGCAGCCATACGGGCCATGGTTGATGAGTGGCCTCCGTTGACGGCAGCACAACGGGAACGCCTCGCGTTGTTGCTGCGACCGGGGCGTTTGCCCCATGAGGACCCGTAAGGATGCAGGGTTGCACTCCCGTTGTAGGCTATCGGGTACACAGGCCGTGCGTGGACTTGCCGGAGCCGGACGGGCCCATGATGGCGGTGAACCGACCTCGTGTGATGTCCACGTCGACATGGTCGAGCGCGACGACCCGCGTCTCGCCCGATCCGTACGCCTTCACGACCTGTCGCGCTCGAGCCGCGACGGCCGTACGCCCTCCGGTACCCCCGAGCCTGGGAGTGGTCACAGCCGTTGTCACGGTAAGTCTCCTATGTTGGTGAATGGCAAGGGATGGGCGCGCCGTGTGCGGTACGAGTGTGCGGGGAGGAACGGCCCCGGCGCGCTGGTGCGCAGCGCAGTTCCCGGCGGGGGTTTTCCCCACCACCCGGCGGCTCGGGAGACCGTGCCGCCGACGTGGGTCCACGGTAGGGAAGGCCCCGTGGCATGCTCGTCCTCCAGCGGGACGAGCGGTCCCCGGCCGGGTGTAAGGAGATCCCCCTAGGGGTCCGCGACGCCGGAGCGGCACCCGCCCCCGAATGCGCACCCCTCCCCGGTGGGAGCCTGAGGCTGGGTGCGGCGGCGGCGCACGATCGCCGCGGTGAACCTGGCCCTGGGCGCGCTCGGGCTGCTGACGGTCGCCCCGACGGTGTTCCTGCCCACCTACGCCCAGTCGGTGCTCGGACCCGGCCCGATCGCGGCCGGGTTCGTGCTGTCCGTGATGACCCTGAGCCGGCCGGTCGGCGCGGCGTACTCGGACCGCCTCCACAACCGCATCGGCGTCCGCAACACGGCCCCCACCGGGATCGGCGCCGCGCTGCTCCTCCTGCTGGCGTTCCCGCTGCTGCCGTACCCGGGCGAGCCGTGGCAGCCGGCGCTGATCATGCTGCTGGGGGGAGCGGCCCTCGGCTTCTTCCAGCTGCCGCCGCTCGTCGGCGTGGAGTCGACCGTGCGCTGGGCCGAGCGCGGGACGACGACGGCGTCCGTGCTGTTCTGCCGTCAGGTGGGACAGAGCGTCGGCGCCGCGCTGTTCGGGGCGCCGGCCGACGCGGTCCCGGCGGCCCGCCTCGGCGGTGCGGGCGATCCGGACTCCGTCGCCCGCGCCCTGGCGGACGGGTCCTCGAACGACCGGCTGCGGCACGCGGTGGCGACGGCGGTCGATCTCGTCTTCGTCGGCGCCGCGGCCGCCGCGGCGCTCGCCCTGCTCGCGCTGCTGTTCGCGCCCGCGCAGGTTCCCGGTTCCGGCGGAACCGCGACCGGACCTCTGACCTGGGAAGGTGCCGTGTGCGGGGCGTAACACGACCGTTGCCAAACCTACATACCTCCTGGTCGGTAACCCCCTTACGCCAGCCCAGTACCGCCGAGTAACGTACGCGCTCCACCCCCCTGACCCCCTCGCCCTCGCGCGCCCGCGCACGGGGGAGCCCGGCCTCCCTCGGGCCGCCGCAAGGAGCAGCACGATGTCGTACGACCCCTACTTCCCCGATCCGCCCGGCCCGGCGAGGCAGCCCTGGCAGGCACCGCAACCGCCGCCCGACCGGGGATACGGCGCCCCGTTCGGCGAGGCGCCCGCCGCCCCGTACCCGGACCCGTACACCGAGCCGTCCGGCCACGCCCCGGACGACCAGCTGCCCCGGCTGCGCTCCGGCTACCGCAGGCTCCGCCGTGTCGCGACGCTCACCGCGCTCGGCTACTTCATCCTCTTCCTCATCCTGTCCGGCTACGCACCCGACCTGATGACCGACGGCATCAGCGGCGGCCTCACCACCGGCGTACTGCTGGGCCTCCTCACGCTGCCCGTGGCCCTGGCCGCCATCGCCGTCTACGAGCGCATCGCCCGCGAGCGGGTCGACCCGCTCGCCGCGGCCATCCGAACAGCCCACGAGGAACGGCACGCCACGGCGTCCACGGACCGGCAGGGCGGCAGGCAGCACCCCGGCGGCTCCGCCTGGGACCGGCCCACGGGAGGCATGCGCATATGAGCGGCTTCAACTCCGACGCCCAGACCATGTCCTTCGTCGCGTTCATCGCCGTCATCACCGTGACGCTGCTCCTGTGCGTGATGACCGGACCCGACCGTGACGACCTGGGCGAGTTCTACACCGGCTACCGCTCCCTGTCCCCGATGCAGAGCGGCCTCGCCATCGCGGGCGACTACATCTCCGCGTCGACCGTGCTCGCCACCATCGGCGTCATCGCCCTCGTCGGTTACGACGGCCTCACCCTCGCCCTGAGCACCGTGCTCTCCCTGGTGCTGATGATGTTCCTGCTCGCCGAACCCCTGCGGAACGCGGGCCGGTTCACCATGGGCGACATCCTCACCCGCCGCACCCCCGGCCCGGCCGTACGCATCGCCGCCTGCGCGGTCACCCTCGCCGCGCTGCTGCCCCTGGTGGTCTTCCAGCTCGCGGGCGCCGGCGACCTGCTCGCCTTCGTCCTCGGCTTCGACGCCGAGGGCTTCAAGACCGGCGCGATCATCTTCCTCGGCGTGCTGATGATCTCGTACGCGGCCATCGGAGGAATGAAGGGCACCGCCTTCATCCAGATCGTCAAGACCGTCGTCCTGCTCGGCTCCGCCACCGTCATCGCCGTACTCGTACTGGACCGCTTCGACTTCAGCCTCCCCGGGCTGCTGGACGCGGCCAAGAAGGGCAGCGGGGCGGGCGACCTCTACCTCACCTCCGGACTCCAGTTCGGCGGCGACGAGATCGACATGATCAGCGCCCAGCTCACGGTCGTGCTCGGCGCGGCGGTCCTCCCCCACATCACGATGCGCATGTTCACCGCCCGCAGCGCCACCGCCGTACGGCGCTCGATGTCCTGGGCCGTGTCCACCGTGGTCGTGACCTGTCTGCTCCTCGCCCTCATCGGCTTCGGCGCCGCCGCGATCGTCGGCCACAAAAACCTCGTCCTCGCCGACCCCCAGGGCAAGACCGCGTTCCTGCTGGTCAGTCAGGCCGTCCTCGGCGCGGACGCCAACACGCTCGAATCCCTCGTGTTCACCACCGTGGCGACGGCGATCTTCCTGACCCTGCTGGCCTCGGTCGCCGGCATCACCCTCGCCTGCGCCAACACCCTGGCGCACGACCTCATCGCCCACGGACTGCGCCGCGCCACCGTCTCGCACACCGCCGAGATGGCCATCGCCCGCGGCGCCGCGGCCGGCGTCGGACTACTCGCCATCGCGCTCGCGGCCTTCGTCCAGGACTGGAACCTCCAGGCACTGGTGACGCTGTCCTTCTGCATCGGCGCGTCCGCGGTCGCCCCGGCGCTCGTCTTCAGCATGTTCTGGCGCCGCTACACCCGCCAGGGTCTGCTGTGGACCCTGATCGTGGGCGCCGGCACCGCGATCCTGCTGATGACCGGCAGCAACCTGGTCTCCGGCTCGCCGCAGTCCGTGTTCCCCGACCAGGACTTCAACTGGTTCCCCTACACCACCACGGGCCTGGTGTCGGTCCCGGCCGGCTTCCTCGCCGGCTGGTACGGCAGCATCCGCGCCCCGCGCGAGGCGTTGGCCCAGCGCGAGCGGTACGCGGAGATCGAGCCGGTGATCCTCGCCGGGGCGGGGACGGGTCACGGCGACACCCCCTGACCCCGCTCGAGCGGACCCGGGCCGTCCGCCTCTCCCGAGGGGGCGGACGGCCCGGCGGTTCCGGGGCCCTCGACCGGCGGCCCCGGAGGCGTGCGGACCGGGGCCGTTCCCGGGGGTGTACGGACCCGCCGGTCCGCAGGCGCCACGACCAGGGCGGTTCCGGGACCTTCGACCGGGCCGTTCCGGAGGCGTTCCGCCCGACCGGCCCCGGAACCGGCCCGCGCCGGACGAACCAACGGCTCCCGGACGGACCGGAGAGCGGTCCAAGGGCGACGCGCGACCGCGACACCCGACCGCGGTCGGCTACCGCGGCCGGCGACACCAGCGCGCAGCGTGGCGACCGCCCCCGGCGACACCCGCCGCAGCACCGCGTCCCGACCCCGATTGCCGTGGGAGCGGGTCAGTCCCCCGCAGGCGGCCGTTCCGTGAGGCTCGCCAGGCCCTCACGGATGTGGTCCAGGTGCGCATGGATCTCCTCGGCGCGCTGCACATGTTCCCGCAGCACCCGATCCGTCTCCCGGGAAACACGCGCCGCCCGCACACCGGCCTCCTCCACGACACGCGCCGCCAGCGCCCGCGCCTCCTCCTGGCCGCGGCGGGCCGACTCCTCGGCCTCGGCGAACGCGCACAGCGCCTCCGACAACCGGGCCTGCGCCCGCGCGGTGAGTCCCCCGTAGCGCTCCGCCGACTCCGCGTCCCGAGCCGCCAGTTCCCGCTCCGCCTCGTAGCGGCGGGACACCCTCATCCGGTCGAGCTCCTTGAGCATTTCCGCCGCACGGCACCTGGACGCCTCCAGAACGGCCATCGCCTCACCACGCTCGGCCGCGGCCTCCACCCGGGCGGCGTCCCGCAGTTCCTCCGCCGTGGCACGCGCCGAGAGGATCATCCGCCGCGCCCGCGAGTCCGCCTCCTCGCACGTCTGGCCCGCCCGCACCGCCGCCAGCTCCCGCAGCCGGCGCGCCTCCGCCTCCGCCGCCTCGCACGCGGCCCGTGCCTCCTCCCGCGCGTTGGACAGCACGGCCGCCGCCTCCTTCTCCGCCAGGTCGAGAACCTCCTGGGCACGCGGACCGAGCGGCTCGTACGTGGGCGGCCCCAGCGCCTCGGCGAACTGCCGCAGCGAAACCGCCTCGGCCGCGAGCTCCTCCACCACCCGGGTCAACCGCGCCGCCCGCCGCCACGCGTCGTCCCGTTCCCGCGCCAGCGCCTCGACGTACCGGTCGACCTGGTCCAGCCGGTAACCGCGACCTCGTACGGTGACGAACCCGCCATGAGCCGATCCCGCATTCATCCCTGGACTCCTCTCGGAGCGGTCGACGCGGGAACATCGTGCTGGATCGCGGCGAAGCACCCATGACGCGACACTCCGCCACACGGAAGCGGGCGTCCGACCGGAAAGACGGATCGGACGCCCGACGGCGCACACTCCGGCGCACGGACCCTGCCCGCGCCGCCGTCGCGACGGCTCCCGGAGGACGCCGGCAGCACCGGCGCCCTCGTCACCGACCGGACGCCCGGCCCTCAGCCGGCGGCGGCAGGCGGGCCCGGCCCGCCGAAGGGCCCGGCGGCCGGTCCGTCGGCGGGCCGGCCGCCGAGCGGCGTTCAGCGGATCAGATCAGTCCGTCCCACATCTGCTCCAGCAGCACCGACCACCAGCTCTCCGGGGACGACAGCGCCGCCGGGTCCAGCGCGGCGAGCTGCGCCTGGAAGTCGACCGTCCAGCGGCCCGCCTGCTCGGGGTTGAGCCCGAAGCGCAGCCGCCACATCCGGCCGAGCAGCGCCAGCGAGCGGGTGAACTCCGGCAGCCCGCTGTTCACGAACTGGGGCGCCATCGGCTGCCCGCCCGGACCGCCCTCCACCGGTACCGCCACGATGTGCGCGGTCCCGTACTGGACACAGATCGCCCGGCCGAAGTCGGTACCCACGACCAGGTACGAGCCCGCGTCCGACGCCGGCTGCACCCGCCGCTGTGCGGCGAGCTCCGCCAGCGTCGGCACCACCGGCTGGGCCGGCTGCGCCCAGAAGAACGGCCCGAAGTCCGCCGGGAGACCCGCCCACACCAGCGTCCGCGCGACGATCTCCGGCACGCCCTGACGGGACACGGCCCGCTGGTCGAACCGGCAGATGCCCTGCGGCCCGAACGACCCCACCAGCTCATGCGCGACGCCCTCCGGCGGAACGGGCGGAGCCGGCGGCACCTGCGGCAGCGGTGCGCGCACCGGAGCGGGTCGCGCCGGGCCGTCCGCGACCTGGTGCAACTCCCCCTGGTGGGTCAGCAACTGCCGCATGCCGCCCTGCCTGCTGGCCTGGTCCTTGCCGTACGGGGCGATGCTCGTGATCCGGGCCTGCGGCCAGGTCTCCCGGATCATCCGGGCGCAGTAGCCACCGGGCAGCTCGCAGGACTCCAGCTCCGTGTGGAGCTCGAGCACCTGGTCGCTGGGGACGTTCATGGCGCGCAGCTCGTGGAAGATCTGCCACTCCGGGTGCGGCGTGCCCGGCGCCGAACGGCGGATCAGTTGCTGCTCGGAGCCGTCGGGCGCGCGGTAGCGCAACACCGCCTGGTAGCCCGGGCCGACGGTCGGCACGGCGGCCGGCGGCTGCTGCGGATAGCCGTACGCGGGCGGCGGAGCGTGCGGCACCGGCCCCGGGGGGCCGGGCGGCTGCGGCGCCCCGGGAGCGACCGGACTCT
>NZ_JBFAMM010000001.1:179015-254837 GCF_040656535.1 Streptomyces sp. NPDC049887
GGGTTCGCCAGCATCGTCGCCGCGTGGTGCACCCCACCCGGCGGCGTACCCGGAACCCCCGGCGGACCAGGAGGCCGCGGAACACCCGGACCGGCTGGACCCGCGTTCGGAGCGGGAGGAGAACCCGCACCCGGACCGGAATCCGGACTCGCGTTCGGGTTCGGGTTCGGGTTCGGGTTCGGGTTCGCCAGCATCGTCGCCGCGTGGTGCACCCCACCCGGCGGCGTACCCGGAACCCCCGGCGGACCAGGAGGCCGCGGAACACCCGGACCGGCCGGACCCGCGTTCGGCGGCTGCGGTCCGTCCGGGCCGATCTGGGAGACCATCTGCGTGGGCACATAACCGCCCGCCGGCGCAGCGGGCCCCGGCGGAGGCGGCGTCGCACCGGGCCTCCCGCCAGGAACACCGGGCGCACCCGGCGGCGGCGGAGTCGTCGGCCCCGGGACGCGCGCACCGCGCGGCGGCACCGTGGCCTTGCTCGTCGCGGCGTCCGCGATGTCCCCCGCCGAACGCGGCGCGGGAGTGCCCGCAGGCGGCGCGGCAGCCGCACCGGCGACACGGTCCTGCGGATCGAGGGCGGGCGACACCGCCGTAGGCGGCAACTGGCTGCCACCCGACATCAGCGCCGTCGGCGCGTCCGCTCCCACCGAGGGCGGGGTGTCCTCGTCGTCCGCACCGGCCAGCGGCGGCGCGAACACCGTCGCCGGCAGCGGAACGGAACCGTCCTCCGAGCCGGCGTTCGTGTCCGTCCCCGCCCACGGCGTCGCACCCGCGGGCGCGGCCGGCACCCCGTCGGAAGCGGTCGGCTCGTACTCGTCCCCACCGGTCCCACCCTGGGGGCGGCCCTCGCCCGAGGCGGCCGCACCGTCGGCCCCCGCGGCGGGCGTCTCCGGCGAACCCGATGCGGCAGCCGCAGCCGCACCCGGCCACGCGCTCCCGCCCACATGCGAACCGCCACTCGTGGCGCCCGGCGGCACCGCGGCAGACGCGCCGCCGGGGCCGGCCCCGACGGGAGCAGGCCCAACGGCCGCTCCGGCGGCGGAGGTCTGCGGAGAGGCGGCAGCCGCACCCGGCCACGCGCTCCCGCCCACGTGTGAACCACGCCCGTTGGTGACACCACCGGCGATCGCGTCCTGAGGGCTCCCCGCGTCCTGCGCCGGCTGCCCGGCGGCGGCACCCGCGGGGGCGTCCGCGGAGGACGTACCCGCCACCGGAGCGCCCGCGTCGCCACGCGAACCCCGCTGGTCCGGAATGCCCAACCTGTCCGCCGCGTCCTGCAGCCATTCCGGCGGACTCAGCAGGAACGACGTCTGATTCAGATCGACCCGCTCCGGCGGCGCCACGGCCGGAGCCGCAGCCGTCGCGGGAGCGCCGTACTCCTCCTCGTAGCGGCGGATCACCTCACCCACCGGCAGGCCCGGCCACAGCGTGGCCTCCCCGCTGTCCCGGGCGATCACCATCCGCTGCCGGCCGCCGTCCGACGTCGGCCCCTCAGGTCGGTCCTCCGCCCACACCACGAAGCCCAGCTCGAACTCCCGCACCCGCACCTCGCGGTGCTGGTACGCGGGCAGGTCGCCGTTGAACCACTCCTCCGCGCGCTCCTGCGCCTGCGCGAACGTCACCATCGAGAAGCTCACTCCCCCACCGGGACGGCACGCGCGAAGCCGCCGTCCACCATCAGGTTCGCCACGGTCTCCAACTCCGGCGGATTCCCGGCCAGCCGTTCCAGGAACGCGTCGAAGTCCTCACCGCACGGCAGCAGCAGCCGCTCCACCCGCTCCGTCACCGTCAAGCCGTCCCGGTCCCGCGCGTCGTCGTACGCGCAGAACCACACCGAACCCACGTCCGCACCACGGACCTTGACCGCCAGCAACCCGCCCTGGACGAAACCGACGCCCAGATAGTCCTTCGTCAGGTGGTCCCGCAGACACTTGTTCACATACAGCAGGTCGTTGACCGCCGCCTCCTCACGCACCGTGAAGAACGGCTGGTCCACCAGCAACCCCAGCTCCGCGTCGAGCGCCGCACCCACCGGCGCGCACCCACCGGCCGCCTTCAGGAACGAGCGGTACGCCCCCGGCAGGCGGTACCCCAAGTCCTCCTCCACCCCGAGCAGTTGCTGCTCCGACACCGACACCGCGCCCTTCGGCAGACCGAAGTGCGCCGGCCGCGTCTCCTGCAGCGGACGGGTCCCGCGCTTCCCGTGGTCCACCACGGTCGTCGCCACACCGCCGTGATGCCTCAGCAGCGCCTTCACCTCGACCGGCACCAGCTCCAGCCGACGGCTCCCCGCCACGTGGTGCCACGTCCATCCGTGCGGTGTCGCCACCGGCGGAATCGTGTCCCACAGCTCATGGCCCGTCGCGGCCAGAGCCGCGTTCGCCGACACGTAGTCCGTCAGCCGCAGTTCGTCGACGCCGAAACCCTCCGGGGGCTCGGCGATCTCCGCCGCCGCCCGCGCATAGGGCGAGAAATCCGGAAAACCACGCTCGTCCACCCGGACGCCCATAGGATGCCGAGCAGCCCTCACCGGATCCGGGAAGTGAACGACCTGCCCGGCGTAGGCCGCGTTCGGCGGCACTGCGACCTCCCGGCCCTGGGGGCCGGGAGGTGCCCCCAGCCCGATCCGACCTGTCGTCATGGCGGTATGCCCCCTGCTGCGTCCGGCTGGTTCACCACAGCCTATGCGGTGGGGCGACAACGGCCACCGCCCCTCCGCTCCCGTAACGAACCGTCACGCCCGCGTGACCCTCAGCCCAGGACGGAACGACACGAATACACGTTTCAGCCACCCCGCTTCCGCACCACCCGCCCCATTTGGCAGGCTGTCCCAGCAACTCGGGGGATTGCAGGGAGGGACAACAGCACCATGTACACGGCACCGCAACCGTCGCCATCAGCCACGACCGGCGACCCCAGGCTCAGCTGGAGCAGCGCGGAGGCCGCAGCACGCCCGCCCGTACTCCGCTTCCGCCGCGACGGAATCCTGCCCACCGTCGCCGCCGCACTGTCCGTCCGCGGCTCGACCCTCACCTGCACCGCGGCCAAGGGCGACCAGGCCCCCACCCTCCACCCGCTCGTCCAGGACTTCCTCGACACCCTCACCAGCGGCCAGCGCGAACGCTTCACCGGCCGGTGCCCCGAAGCCATCCTGCTATCCCGCCACATCGGCGCCACCGACGCGGCACGCTCCAAACGCGCCCAGCGCAAACCCCTCACCCCAGGCGAAGCCCGCCGCTCCCTCAAGCACGCCAAACTCACCACACGACGCATCCGCGAGGACGGCGACCCCCTCCACGGCAGCTACGCCGCCCCCTGCCGCTCCTGCGCGGCGATGCTCGCTCACTTCGGCGTACGCGCCGTCGACCCCACCCAGAACGAGAACGGCTGAACGCACACACATGCCCGACCACCCCCTCAGCACCACCCGCTTCCCCGTCGCCGTCGACGCAACCCTGCGCGACGCGGGTTGGCAACCGGGCCGCTGGGACATCAAACTCGCCGAACAATGGGCCGACACCCTGCGCGCCCACGTCTCCCCCGGCGGCCACCGGCACGCCGTCTTCCCCGCGGCCGTCGAAGCCTGGGCCGAGTTCGGCGCCCTCCACATCACCCCGCCCGGACCCGGCCGCCAGACCGCACCGACGGCCCTCCGCCTCGACCCCCTCGCCGGGCTCCACCTCGCCCGCACCCTCAGCGACCTCGGCCGCGCCCTCGACACCGAGATCGCGCCCCTCGGAGAGGAAGGCGACGCCCAGGCCGTCCTCGCCATCGACACCGAGGGCCGCGTCTACAGCGTCGACCACACCGGCGACTGGTACCTCGGTCCCGACCTCGACCAGGCCCTCGTCACCCTCGTCAACGGCAGCCAGCCCGCCCGCCTCACCACGTCCTGAGACCGGCCCCGCGACCCGGGCACCACACCCGGGACGGCGCGGGCACAGGGCACCACGCCCCGGGGGCACCGCGACGGAGAGCAGCGGACAACGCCAGGGTCCCGCGGCGGCGACCGCCCCGCCGGACCACCACAACACGGAACACCGGCACACCGGACCGGACCGGCAGAGGCCCGCCCGACCGACCGGCACTTCCACCCGGGCACATCGGACCCACCCGCCCCTCACCCGGGCACATCGGACCCACCCGCCGGCTCACCCTGGCACATCGGACCGACCTGGCGGTTCACACCGGGCCACCCCGGACGCCCGGACCACCGGCCGGCATCATCCGGCAGCCGAAGAGCGCCCCGCGGACGCTCACACCACCGACGACTCCACCGGTGACTCCATCGGCAGCACCGCCGACACCCGGAAACCGCCCCCGTCCGTCGGCCCCGACACGAACACACCGCCCAGTGCCGACACCCGCTCCCGCATACCCACCAGACCGTTCCCCCCGCTCGGCAGACCCGCGTCCGCCGCACCCCGCTCCGAAGGACCGTTCTCCACCTGCATCGCGATCTCCGCATCACGATGGGCGACCCGCACCCACACCCTCGCACCCGCCGCATGCTTGTGCACGTTCGTCAATGCCTCCTGCACCACCCGGAACGCCGTCTGCTCCACCTCCGGCCGGTACCCGCGCGACTCGCCCTGCACCGAGAACTCGACCACCATCCCCGCCAGCCGCGACTGCTCCACCAACGAGCCGAGATCCGCCAACGACGGCCCCTCGCCCGTCACCGCGGCCTCGGCGGCCTCGGCGGCGGCCGCCGCCGCCACACCCACCGCCGCCAACGGCACCGGCTCCGCCGCCGCCCGCGCCGCGACCTCCTCGCCCGACCGCAGCACCCCCAGCATCTCCCGCAACTCCGTCAACGCCTGCCGGCCCATGTCCCCCACCAGGGCCGCGTTCTTCACCGCCTTCTGCGGATCCTTCAACGCCACCGCCTGCAACGCCGCCGCATGCACCACCATCAGACTCACCCGGTGCGCCACCACGTCGTGCATCTCCCGCGCGATCCGCGTCCGCTCCTCCGTACGCGCCCACTGCGCCTGCTGCTCCGCACGGTCGGCCAGCAGGGACAACTCCTGCTCCAGACTGACCGCACGCTCCCGCAGGCTCTCCATCAGCCGCCGCCGCGCCCCCACGTACAGGCCCAGCAGCAACGGTGGAGCGGTCAGTCCGATCGACATCACGACCGACACCACCGGCACGTACCAGGGACCCGGATCGAAATCGGCCGTCGCCACGTCCTGCCGCGTCCTGACGAACGTGACGATCAGCGTCCCCAGCAACGACATTCCCGCCAGCGCCGCGATCACCCGCCGCGGCGCCTCCGAGGCGGCGAGCGTGTACAGCCCGACGATCGCCATCAGGAAGCCCATCTCGGCCGGCGTGATCGCGATCGACACCAGCACCACGGCGACCGGCCAGCGCCGGCGCAGCACCAGCGCCGACCCGGCGAGCAGCCCGAAGACCACCCCCACCGGAACGGGCAGCGCGGCCGTCTCCGAGAAGCGCACCCCCTCCAGCGCGCACTCCGCCGCGGACACGAGACCGAGCCCCACGTCCAGCACCGCACTCCGCCGCCGCCCCCACCACAGCAAGCTCCGCGGCGACGCGTCGTCCGCGGAGTCCTGGTGTGCCCCCGTTGTGGTCATGTCTCCCAGACTACGAAAGCGGTCGAGCGATTTTCCGGCGGCTTCCACAGCACGGAACGTGATCGAACGAGGTCACAAACCGCGACGACCGCTCGAACAGGTGAATCGACCACTCCTTCGACCCGGATGTCCGCATTCCGGACGAACCTGGGCGCATGACCTCCACGACCGGCCCGTACGCCGACTTCGAAAACCTCCGCAGACGGGCGATCGCGCTGCGCCGCGAAGGCCTCAGCCTCCGCCAGATCCGCGACCGACTCCACATCGGCAACAACGACATCCTCAACCGCCTCGTGAAGGGCGAGCCGCCACCCGACTGGACCAGGCGCCCGAACGCGAAGGACGACCTGCGGGCGAAGGCGCGCGAGCTTCGACTGCAAGGGATGACCTACGACCAGATCCAGGTCGAGTTGGGGTGCTCGAAGAGCTCGATCTCACTGTGGGTGCGTGACCTGCCGGCGCCGGTCCGGCGCACACCTGCCGAGCAGGCCAGTCTGGCGGCCCGCAAGCGCTGGGAGCACGAGGGCCCGAGGAGGGAGGCGGCACGACAGCAGGCCAAGTCCCGCGCCGCAGCCGAGGTCGGCGCGCTCACCGACCGGGAGCTTCACCTGATCGGAGTCGGCCTCTACTGGGCCGAAGGCACCAAGGACAAACCTCACGCGCGCCGAGAGCGGGTGACCTTCGTCAACAGCGACCCCGACATGATCACGCTGTTCCTCGCGTGGCTCGACCTGCTCGGAGTCGAGAGGACTCGCCTGAGGTTTCACGTGATGATCCACGAGTCGGCCGAGGTGCACACCGCGGAGCGATACTGGGCCGACCTCGTCGGGGCGGACGTCGCGACATTCGGCAAGACCACGCTCAAGCGGCACAACCCGAAGACCGTCCGCAAGAACGTGGGCACGGGTTACCGGGGTTGCCTCGTCATCCAGGTCCGGCAGAGCGCGGAGCTGTACCGTCGCATCGAGGGCTGGTGGTACGGCATAGTAGGGGCTGCCTCCGCAGCCGATCCAACAAATCGGACATAGCGGTAATCCCGGGTCGTCTAAGGGCAAGACGTCAGATTTTGGTTCTGATCATGGGGGTTCGAGTCCTCCCCCGGGAGCAAACTGCCAAGTGCGGGTCCTGACCTCACGGTCAGGACCCGCACTTATTTCACGCCTGTATGCCCCCGGTATCCTTCGGATGTCCACCACCCGAAGCCGAAGGGCATTCCCGTGAGCGCCAACCGCCCGGCCGCCGTCGTCGTCCTTGCAGCGGGTGAGGGCACCCGCATGAAGTCGAAGACCCCCAAGGTCCTGCACGAGATCGCCGGACGCTCGCTCGTCGGGCACGTCGTGTCCGCCGCCCGTGAGCTCGAGCCCGAGCAGCTCGTCGTGGTCGTGGGGCATGCGAGCGAACAGGTCAGGGAACATCTCGCCGCGCACTACGAGGGGACGCGCACGGCGTTCCAGGCGGAGCAGAACGGCACTGGTCACGCCGTGCGGATGGCCCTGGAGGAGCTGGGCCAGGCCCCGGACGGCACGGTCGTGGTCGTGTGCGGTGACACTCCCCTTCTTTCCGGCGAGACGCTGTCGGCGCTCGCCGGAACTCATGCGGCCGACGGCAATGCCGTGACGGTGCTGACGGCGGAGGTCCCGGACTCGACGGGGTACGGCCGGATCGTGCGGGATTCCGCCACGGGTGCGGTGACCGCGATCGTGGAGCACAAGGACGCCTCCGAGGCCGAGCGGGCGATCAAGGAGATCAACTCGGGTGTCTTCGCGTTCGACGGCCGGCTGCTGGCGGATGCGCTGGGCAAGGTGCGCACGGACAACAGCCAGGGCGAGGAGTACCTGACGGACGTGCTCGGAATCCTGCGTGAGGCGGGGCACCGGGTGGGTGCGTCGGTGGCCGGGGACCACCGGGAGATCCTGGGGATCAACAACCGGGTACAGCTCGCGGAGGCGCGCCGGCTGCTGAACCAGCGGTTGCTGGAGCGGGCGATGACGGCCGGGGTGACGGTGGTGGATCCGGCGTCGGTGCTGGTGGACGTGACGGTGACGTTCGAGCGGGACGCGGTGGTTCACCCGGGCACGCAGTTGCTGGGTGCGACGCATGTGGGGGAGGACGCCGAGGTGGGTCCGAACTCGCGGCTGCGGGACACGGTGGTGGGCCGTGGGGCACGGGTGGACAACACGGTGGCGGACCGCGCGGTGATCGGGGAGTCGGCGTCGGTGGGTCCGTACGCGTACCTGCGTCCTGGGACGAAGCTCGGCCCGAAGGCCAAGGCGGGTACGTACGTGGAGATGAAGAACGCCTCGCTCGGCGAGGGCACGAAGGTGCCCCATCTGTCGTACGTGGGTGACGCGACGATCGGTGAGTACACGAACATCGGTGCTGCCTCGGTGTTCGTGAACTACGACGGTGAGGCGAAGCACCACACGACGATCGGCTCTCACTGCCGGACGGGGTCGGACAACATGTTTGTTGCTCCTGTCACAGTCGGGGACGGTGCGTACACCGCGGCGGGCTCGGTGATCACCAAGGATGTGCCTCCGGGTTCGCTGGCCGTGGCCCGTGGTCAGCAGCGGAATATCGAGGGCTGGGTGGCGCGGAAGCGTCCCGGGAGTGCGGCCGCGCAGGCGGCTCAGGCCGCTGGTGAGGCCGTGGAGCGCGACGGCTGACCGGGAACGGGTGCGTCAATCTCGGCGTACCGTGATACGTGCACATGATTCGGCTGGCTCGCCGCAACCAAGGACGGGCGGATCAGCAGCAGAGATACACGTCTGAGGAGACAGTGTTGTGACCGGGATCAAGACGACCGGCGAGAAGAAGCTGATGCTCTTCTCCGGCCGCGCCCACCCCGAGCTGGCCGAGGAGGTCGCCCATCAGCTGGGTGTCGGCATCGTGCCGACGAAGGCCTTCGATTTCGCCAATGGTGAGATCTACGTCCGTTTCCAGGAGTCGGCGCGTGGCGCGGACTGCTTCCTGATGCAGAGCCACACGGCTCCCATCAACAAGTGGATCATGGAGCAGTTGATCATGATCGATGCTCTGAAGCGGGCCTCCGCGCGGAGCATCACCGTGATCCTGCCGTTCTACGGTTACGCCCGTCAGGACAAGAAGCACCGCGGTCGTGAGCCGATCTCGGCGCGCCTGGTGGCGGATCTGATGAAGACGGCCGGTGCGGACCGGATCCTCACGGTGGATCTGCACACGGACCAGATCCAGGGCTTCTTCGACGGGCCGGTGGATCACCTGTTCGCGCTGCCGCTGCTGGCGGACTACGTCGGCGCGAAGGTCGACCGCTCGAAGCTGACGGTGGTGTCCCCGGACGCCGGCCGGGTGCGCGTGGCGGACCGCTGGTGCGACCGTCTGGACGCGCCCCTGGCGATCGTCCACAAGCGCCGCGACAAGGACGTGGCGAACCAGGTGACGGTCCACGAGGTCGTGGGCAATGTCGAGGGCCGGGTCTGCGTACTCGTCGACGACATGATCGACACCGGCGGCACGATCTGCGCGGCCGCGGAGGCGCTCTTCGCGCACGGTGCGGAGGACGTGATCGTCACGGCCACGCACGGTGTGCTGTCGGGTCCCGCCGCGGACCGGCTGAAGAACTCGAAGGTGAGCGAGTTCGTGTTCACGAACACGCTGCCGGACCCGAGCAATCTGGAGCTGGACAAGATCACCGTCCTGTCGATCGCGCCGACGATCGCGCGTGCGGTGCGCGAGGTCTTCGAGGACGGCTCGGTGACGAGCCTGTTCGAGGAGCAGTAGCCGACGGGCGGCGGACCGCGCGATCGGAGATCGATTTAGGCTGCGGCCTCCCTCCGGGTAGACTCATCGGGTTGCTCGGCGAGGGAGGCCGTACCCGTTTCGGTACGGCGGTCCGTTATCGACGCGCTCTTCGTAGCAGGCCAGTCGTGGCCGGGTGACTGTTCATGTTCGTCACCGCATACGAGGAGTGCACATGTCCGAGGTGAAGATTTCCGCGGAGCTCCGCAGCGAGTTCGGCAAGGGCGCCGCCCGGCGCATCCGTCGCGACAACAAGGTTCCCGGCGTTCTGTACGGTCACGGCTCGGACCCGGTCCACGTGACGCTGCCGGGTCACGAGCTGCTGCTGGCGCTGCGTACCCCGAACGTCCTGCTCGCGCTGGACATCGAGGGCAAGAAGGAGCTGGCCATCCCGAAGGCGGCGCAGCGCGACCCGCTGAAGGGCTTCCTGGAGCACGTGGACCTGCTGCTGGTGAAGCGCGGCGAGAAGGTCACGGTCGAGGTTCCGGTGCAGGCCGAGGGTGAGCTGGCCCCCGGTGGCAACCTGCTGGAGCACGTGCTGAACGCGCTGCCGGTCGAGGCCGAGGCCACCCACATCCCCGAGTCCTTCACGGTGTCCGTCGAGGGCCTGGAGGCCGGCGCCTCCGTCCACGCCAAGGACGTCGAGCTGCCGAAGGGCGTCTCCCTGGCCGTGGACGAGGACGCGGTCGTGCTGCAGGTCCTGGCCGCGCAGGCCGCGGCGGGGGCCCCCGCGGCCGTGGGGGCGGCGGCGGGCGCGGCGGGGGCCGCCGCGGGCGCCGCGCCCTGCGCCGTACGCTCTGCTGGCGGGGGGGGCGGGCCGCGCGGCCCGCCACCCCGTTCGCTGTTTTTCGGACTCGTTCGCGGACTCGAGGAGACGTTCATGACGACGGTCGACGCCGGCGCGCCCTGGCTGGTGGTGGGGCTGGGCAATCCGGGGCCGGGGTATGCGGGGAACCGCCACAACGTGGGGTTCATGGTCGCCGATCTGCTCGCGGAGCGGATGGGCGGGAAGTTCAAGCGGGCGGCCAAGGCGCAGGCGCAGGTGGTGGAGGGCCGGATCGGTCCGGCGGGTCCGGGGAGCCGTCGGGTGATCCTGGCGAAGCCGATGTCGTACATGAATCTTTCGGGTGGTCCTGTGGTGGCGTTGCGGGACTTCTACAAGGTTCCGACGGCGCACGTGGTGGCGGTGCACGACGAGCTGGACATCGACTTCGGTGTGCTGCGGCTGAAGCTGGGTGGCGGTGACAACGGGCACAACGGTCTGAAGTCGATGACGAAGGCGATGGGTTCGGACTACCACCGGGTGCGGTTCGGCATCGGGCGTCCGCCGGGGCGGATGCAGGTGGCGGACTTCGTGCTGAAGGACTTCTCCGGTGCCGAGCGCAAGGAGCTGGACTACTTCGTGGACCGCGGGGCGGATTCGGTGGAGTGTCTGGTGACGGAGGGGCTGGAGCGCGCGCAGAGTGCGTACAACTCCTGACAAGCCCTCCATAGCGCCGGCCATGAGTTGACCGAGCGAGGTCGGGTGCCGAAGGATCGCGCCCCATGAAGCGGAACTCCTCCGGCCGGATGCTCGACCACGGCCGCCGTGCGTCCTTGGCCGCGGTGGTGCTGCTGCTGCTCGTGGCCGGCTTCTGGTCCTCCTGGGGCACGGCCCAGCACGTGCTGCTGTCCAAGGGCCGTGAGCACGGGACGCTCACCGTCGCCGACTGCGGCGAGAAGACCTGCACGGGCCCGTACGACCCCGATGGGCCCGGCGGCGCGCGGTCGGGCATGGTCATCGAGAGGTCGGTGGCGGTGGCCGAGGGCGCGGAGCTCGCCGTGGTGGTGAAGCCGGGCACGGACGAGGTCGTGCGCACCGGCTGGCCCGGGGCGCTGCACGCGTGGCTGCCCCTCGGCGGTGCACTGCTGCTCGCCGCCTGTGTGATCGGCGGCGGTCTGCGGATGACGCGGACGGCGTGGGGGACGGCCGCCGCGGGCGGCGCGTTGCTGGTGGGCGCGTTCTTCGCGCTCTGAGCAGTGAGACCCGGCGGCGCGGCCCAGCGACACGAAGCAGCGCGCGGCCCGCCCGGTCAGCGGACCGGGCCCGGCAGCCCACCCGGCGGCGAGACCGAGCGGCAGCCCGGCGCGGCAACGCGACCGAGCAACCCGGCACGGCACACCGATCCGGGCACCCGTCCCGGCCAGCGCCGGCAGCCCGGTACAGCAGCGCGGCGCGGCAGCGCGACCCAGCAACCCGGCACGGCAACCCGGTACAGCGACCCGGCCCAGCGGCCCCACCAAGCGACCCCACCAAGCGACCCGGCCCAGCGGCCCGGCCCGGACACCCGTCCCGGCGCGGCACCCCGACCCGGGAGTGGCCGGAAAGACGGGCAGGGGGCCCGGGAGGGTTCCCGGGCCCCCTGCCGTCGGGGCGGAGCGGGGCCGTCAGCCCGTGTTGCGCAGTCCGGCCGCGACGCCGTTGACCGTCAGCAGCAGCGCCCGCGACAGCAGCGGATCCGCCGGTTCCCCGCGTTCGGCGGCGGTGCGCTGCCGGGCGAGCAGCGAGACCTGGAGGTAGGAGATCGGGTCCAGATAGGCGTCCCGGATTCCGAAGGTCTGCTGGAGTCCCGGGTTGGAGTCGAGCAGCTGCTCGCCTCCGGTGACGCGCAGCACCTCACGCACCGTCAGCTCGTGTTCGGTCTCGATGCCGGCGAACACGTGCTTGAGCTCGTCCGGCA
This sequence comes from Streptomyces sp. NPDC049887, assembly GCF_040656535.1. NCBI lineage: Bacteria > Bacillati > Actinomycetota > Actinomycetes > Kitasatosporales > Streptomycetaceae > Streptomyces > Streptomyces sp. NPDC049887. Next base: position 191,116 of record NZ_JBFAMM010000001.1, read on the forward strand.
CGAGGGTGTCCACGTAGTGGCGGGCGATCCGCAGATCGGTCTTGGCGAGGGTCATCTCGACGTTGGAGACGAAGTTGCGGAAGAAGTGCCACTTCTCGTACATCTCCTCCAGGACGGAGTCCTGGCCGGCCTCGCGCAGGGCCCGCAGGCCGGAGCCGACGCCGAACCAGCCGGGCACGATCTGCCGCGACTGGGTCCAGCCGAACACCCACGGGATGGCCCGCAGCCCGTCCAGGCCGGCGCCGCTGTCGGGGCGGCGGGAGGGCCGGGAGCCCAGGTGCAGCTCGGCGAGCTGGTCGACGGGGGTGGAGGCGAAGAAGTACGCCGGCAGGTCCGGGTCCTCGACCAGCCTGCGGTAGGCGGCGTGGGCGGCGTCGGAGACGGTGTCCATCGCGGTGTCCCAGCGGGCGAGCGCCTCGTCGCTCTGCCGGGGCGCGGTGTGCAGGGCGGACGCCTGGAGGGTCGCGGCGACCGTGAGCTCCAGGTTCTCCCTGGCCAGGGAGGGGATGAGGTACTTGTCCGAGATGACCTCGCCCTGTTCCGTCACCTTGATCTCGCCCTCGAGCGTGCCCCAGGGCTGGGCCAGGATGGCCTCGTGGGTGGGGCCGCCGCCGCGGCCGACGGTGCCGCCCCGGCCGTGGAAGAGCCGCAGCCGGACGCCGTAGCGGTGGGCGACGTCCCTGAGCCTGCGCTGGGCGCGGTGGATCTCCCACTGCGAGGTGGTGATGCCGCCGAACTTGGAGGAGTCGGAGTAGCCGAGCATGACCTCCTGGACGTCGCCGCGCAGGGCGACGAGCCTGCGGTAGGACGGGTCCGCCAGCATCTCGTCGAGGATGACGTCGGCAGCCCGGAGTTCGTCGGTGGTCTCCAGCAGCGGCACGATGCCGATCCTGGCCCAGCCTGCGTGCAGGTCGACCAGTCCGGCCTCGCGGGCGAGCACGGCGGCGGCGAAGACGTCGTCGGCGCCCTGGCACATCGAGATGATGTAGGACTCGATGACCTCGGGCCCGAAGCGCTCGAATGCCTCCTTGACCGTGTGGAAGACGCCGAGGGTCTTGGCGCCCGCGGCGTCGAGCGGTGCCGGGGTCGGGGCGAGCGGCCGCCGGGAGCGGAGTTCCTTGGCGAGCAGCTTCTGCCGGTACTCGCGCGGCATGTCGGCGTAGCGCCAGGTCTCCTCGCCGAGCCGGTCGAAGAGCTGGCCGAGGGCGTGGTGGTGCGCGTCGGCGTGCTCACGCACGTCCATGGTGGCGAGCTGCAGCCCGAAGGCGGCGAGGGTGCGGATGGTGCGGTCGAGGCGGCCGTCGGCGAACAGCCCGCCGCGGTGCTCGCGCAGCGACGTCTGGATGAGGGTGAGGTCCTGGAGCAGCTCGGCGGTGCCGAGGTAGTCGCGGCCCTTCTCGTGGGGGGTGCCCTTGGCGAGGCGCTCGCGGGTGTTGACGAGCTTCTGGCGGATGCAGGTGGCCTTGAGCCGGTAGGGCTCCTCGGCGTTGAGCCGCTTGTAGCGGGGGCTGATCTCCGGCAGGCGCTCGAGGTCGGACTGGAGGGAGTCGAGCAGTTCCTCGGTGGCGCCCGCGTAGCGGATCGAGTTGGACAGCAGCGCGCGCAGCGAGTCGACGGCTTCGAGGGCGTCGGTGATGCCGTGCTCGTGCTGGAGGATCAGGACCTCGCGGGTGACCTCGGGGGTGACGTTGGGGTTGCCGTCGCGGTCGCCGCCGATCCAGGTGCCGAAGGTGAGGGGCCGGGTGCCGGGCGGCAGCTCGACCCCGGCGCGCTCCAGCTCGGCGGCGAGGTCCTCCAGGACGTCCCCGACGGCGCCCGCGTGGAGCTCGTCGAGGTAGTAGATGGCGTTGCGGGCCTCGTCGGCGGGCTCGGGGCGCACGACGCGGAGCTCGTCCGTCTGCCAGATCAGGTCGATGCTCTCGGCGAGCCGCAGGTCGTGCCGGCGGCGGTCGGCGGGGTTGACCGGGGTTTCCAGCAGCTCGGCGATGCGCCGGAGCTTGTTCAGCACGGACCGGCGGGCCGCCTCGGTGGGGTGGGCGGTGAAGACCGGCCGCACGTTGAGGTTGCGCACGGTCTCGCGCAGGTGCTCGGGGTCCGCTTCCTTGAGCATGTCGGCGGTCCGGGAGAGCAGCCCGCCCTCGGCGGCGCGGCGCTCGCGCATCTCGCGGCCGCGGTGCACCTGCTCGGTGACGTTGGCAAGATGGAAGTACGTGGAGAACGCACGCACCAGCTTCGCGGCGGTTTCCAGGTCGGTGTCCCCGAGCAGCTCCGCGGCGGCGTCGCCGTCGGACCGGGTCAGGGCGCGTACGCGTTCCACGAGGTCGAGGAGTTCGGGGCCTTCCTGCCGTACGAGGGTCTCGCCCAGCAGATCGCCCAGTCGGCGGATGTCGGAACGCAGCTCCGCGCTGGCGGATGTGGTCTGGTCGGCACTGCTCACAGGTGCGGCTCCTTGCAGTGTTTGAGCACGTCTGGAGGTTTTCCGGAGGCTTTGCGGACCACGCTGTCCGACGACTCCAAGGATAGGTGTCCGTTCACTCGGCGTTGTCCACCGCCCTCTTGCCGCGAGGCTTCGCGCTGCCATACTTACGACCCCGTAGGTTACGGTTCCGTAGCCGGACGGTTCAGCCGCACCCTCACCCCCCAGGGGACACCCCATGACCACGAGTCCCGATGTGATCGACGACGCCCGGAAGTCGTCCGCGCCCGATCTTCCCTCCGCCACGCTGGGCAGCGACAGCAAGCGTTCGATCGAGCAGATCGCCCTGCTGATGTTCATCACGGTGCCCTTCCTGGCGCTCCTGGCGGCGATCCCGCTGGCGTGGGGCTGGGGTGTGAGCTGGCTCGACCTCGGCCTGCTGGTGGCGATGTACTTCATCGGCTGCCACGGCATCACGATCGGCTTCCACCGCTACTTCACCCACGGCTCCTTCAAGGCCAAGCGGCCGCTGCGGATCGCACTGGCGATCATGGGGTCGCTGGCCGTGGAGGGCCCGCTGGTGCGCTGGGTGGCCGACCACCGCAAGCACCACAAGTTCTCCGACGCCGAGGGGGACCCGCACTCGCCGTGGCGTTTCGGCGAGACGGTCCCGGCGCTGATGAAGGGCCTGTGGTGGGCACACATCGGCTGGATGTTCGACGAGGAGCAGACCCCGCAGCACAAGTACGCGCCCGATCTGATCAAGGACCCGGCGCTCCGGGCGATCTCGCGCCAGTTCGTGATCTGGACGATCGTGTCCCTGGCGATCCCCCCGCTGGTCGGCGGTCTGGTGACGATGTCGTGGTGGGGCGCGTTCACCGCGTTCTTCTGGGGCTCGCTGGTCCGCGTCGCACTGCTGCACCACGTGACGTGGTCGATCAACTCGATCTGCCACGCGGTCGGCAAGCGCCCGTTCAAGTCGCGCGACCGTTCGGGCAATGTGTGGTGGCTCGCGGTGCTGTCGTGCGGCGAGTCCTGGCACAACCTGCACCACGCCGACCCGACGAGCGCCCGGCACGGTGTGATGCGCGGGCAGATCGACTCCAGCGCCCGGCTGATCCGCTGGTTCGAGAAGGCGGGCTGGGCGTACGACGTGCGCTGGCCGAGTGCGGACCGGATTGCCGCCCGGCGCCGGAAGGAAGCCGCGGAGGCGGCATGATTGAGGGCGTGGCGATCGACGGCAGCAGCACCAGCAGCAGCAGTGAGAAGCCCCGGCGTGGGCGCAGGGTCCGGATGACCGGGGCGGAGCGCCGCCAGCAGCTGCTCGACATCGGTCGCACGCTTTTCGCCGCGAAGGGCTTCGAGGGCACGTCGGTGGAGGAGATCGCGGCGAAGGCCGGGGTGTCCAAGCCGGTGGTGTACGAGCACTTCGGCGGCAAGGAGGGCCTGTACGCCGTCGTGGTCGACCGGGAGATGCGCCAGCTGCTGGACATGGTGACCGGGGCGCTGACCGCGGGCCACCCGAGGGAGCTGCTGGAGCAGGCGGCGTTCGCGCTGCTGGACTACATCGAGACCTACACGGACGGTTTCCGGATCCTGGTCCGTGATTCGCCGGTCGCCCAGTCCACGGGTACGTTCGCGTCGCTGATCAGCGACATCGCCACACAGGTCGAGGACATCCTGGGCCTGGAGTTCAAGGCCCGCGGCTTCGACCCGAAGCTGGCGCCGCTGTACGCGCAGGCGCTGGTGGGGATGGTGGCGCTGACGGGCCAGTGGTGGCTGGACGTCCGCAAGCCGAAGAAGGCGGAGGTCGCGGCCCACCTGGTGAACCTGGCCTGGCACGGGCTGGACGGGCTGGAGCAGAAGCCGCGGCTGATAGGGCACCGCAAGAGCTGAGCGGCTGCGGCGCGCGGCGGGCCGGTGCGCGTCGCGTCACGTCGGGGGTGTGCGCGGACGGGGGTGCGCACGATGACGCCCACGCGTCGCGCCGATCCCCGCACCCGCACCGCCGGCCCGCGAACGGGCGCCGCGGCCGGCCGGCGTCCGGCTCCCCGCTCGTCGCTCGTCGCGGGAGGAACGCCGGCCGGGCAGCCGGGCCGGTCACTCCACCGGTTCCAGGAACTCCAGCCGGTTGCCCACCGGGTCCTTCGAGAAGAAGCGGCGGTGCCCGGGGAGGTCCTCGTCCCAGACGACCTCGGCGCCGTGGGCGAGCAGGCGCTCGGCGAACGCCTCGACACCGGTCACCCGCAGCCCCGGGTGGGCCTTGCGCGCGGGCCGGAAACCCGGGTCCACCCCGAGATGCAACTGGACGTCGCCGGTCCGGAACCAGCAGCCGCCGCGGACGGCGAGCGACGGCGGCTTGGCCATCTCGGTCATCCCCGGGGCGCCGCCGTAGTACGCGCGCAGCGCTTCCTCGGAGCCCGCGGGCACGGCGAGCTGGACGTGATCGACAGCGGTCAGCACGGTGACACGTCCTTTCCCGACGGGTCTACATCGGTTTGCGGGCCACGGCGAAGATGCGGCGGAACGGGAAGACCGTTCCGTGCGGGCCGGGCGGGTATGCCTTGCGGAGCAGATCGCGGTACTGGGAGAGGAACTCGTCGGTGGCCTCCTCGTCCCCGTCCAGCGTGGTGAGGACCGGGCGCAGCGCGGTGCCCTTGACCCAGTCCAGGACGGGGTCCTCGCCTGTGAGCAGCTGGAGGTAGGTCGTCTCCCAGGTGTCGGCGGCGCACCCGAGGTCGGCGAGCCGCAGGAGGTAGTCGGCCGGGTCCAGTACATGGACGAAGCGGCGGCCCTGGTCGGCGAGGCGGTCGCGCCACTGCGGGGTGTCGCAGAGTTCGCCGAGCAGCGCGTGGCTGGGCGACGTGAAGTTGCCGGGCACCTGGAAGGCGAGGGTGCCGCCGGGTGTGAGGCCGTCGATCCAGGTGGCGAAGGACTCGGGGTGGTTGGGCACCCACTGGAGCGCGGCGTTGGAGACGATGAGGTCGTAGGGCTCGTCGGGGGTCCAGTGGGCGGCGTCGGCGGGCCGGAAGTCGATCCAGCCGCCGCCGCTGGTGGTGCCCGCGTACTCCTTCTCGGCGCGGGCGAGCATCTCGGGTGAGAGGTCGAATCCGGTGATCCGCGCGTCCGGCCAGCGGTCGGCGAGGAGCACGGTGACGTTGCCGGGGCCGCACCCGAGGTCGGCGATACGGGGCGGGCGGTTTCCGTGGGGCAGTTCGGGTATGCGGCCGAGCAGATCGAGGAACGGGCGGGTTCGATGGCCTGAGTGACGCAGGTACTGCTGTGGATCCCAGGTTGGAACGGAATGCATGTTCGATCCCCCTTGCAGGAACGTTCGCCGGAACCGGAGCAGGAGTTCCGGCCCGACCATGCCCAATAGTCCATGTAAATATATCTTGACGTCAAGAGACTTCATGTCGACAGACCCTCTACACTGATCGCCATGGAGGACGAGGTCGACCGACTGGTCGCTGCCTGGCGCCGCGAGCGCCCCGACCTCGACGTGGAGCCGCTCGAGGTGCTCAGCCGCGTCTCCAGACTCGCACGCCATCTCGACCGCGCACGCAGGATCGCCTTCGCCGAGCACAATCTGGAGCCCTGGGAGTTCGACGTCCTGACGTCGCTGCGGCGCGCGGGGGCGCCCTACCAGCTCTCCCCCGGCCAGCTGCTCACCCAGACCCTGGTCACCTCGGGCACGATGACCAACCGCATCGACCGGCTCGCCAAGAAGGGCCTGGTCGAACGACTACCCGACCCCAGTGACCGTCGCGGCGTGCTGGTGCGCCTCACCACGGAGGGGCGGGACCGCGCCGATCAGGCCCTCGCCGGGCTGCTCGCCCAGGAACGCGCGATCCTGGCCGAGCTGTCCCGTGCTCAGCGCGGTGAACTCGCCGGCCTGCTACGCCAGTTGACCGCCCCGTTCGACAACATCCCCGGCTGAGGGCGCGAGTTCCGCGGGGCCGACCCCGGCCCGGCGGGCCAGCGCCACCGCGGCGAGGGTCGAGTGGACTCCGAGCTTGCCCAGGACGTTCTGCATATGGGTGCGCACGGTGTGCGGGGAGAGGAACAGCCGCTCGGCGACCGCCTTGCGGCCCAGTCCGGCCACCATGCACCGCAGCACCTCCCGCTCGCGCGGGGTGAGCGACTCCACGAGCCGCTCGCTCTCGGTGCGGTGCTTGCGGGCGGCGGTGAGTTCTCGCAGTACGCCGGTGAGCAGCGCGGGCGGCAGGTGCGTCTCGTCGCGCAGAACGCCGCGGATCACCGTGAGCAGCCGCTGCAGGGAGCAGTCCTTGGCGACCCAGCCGGAGGCGCCGGCCTGGAGCGCGAGCGCGGCCCGGCGCGGGTCGTCCTTCTCGGCGAGCACGACCGTACGGACGGCGGGGCGCGCGGTGCGAACCGCGGCGACCAGGGAGATCCCGTCGACGAAGCCGTCGCCGTTGTCGGGGACGGCTCGCGCGACCACGGTGCCGCCCGGTGTCGTCGCGATCCCCAGATCGGCATCGACCAGCATCACGTCGAATCTGCGCCCCTCGGCCGCCGCGCGCTCGAGGCAGCGCAGCGCGGCCGGGCCACTGCCCGCCGCGGCGACCTCGACGTCCGGCTCGGCGGCGAGCGCCGCCGCGAGGGACTCGGCGAAGATTCGGTGGTCGTCCACGACGAGGACCCGGATACGAACCACAGACACCCCCAGGCTGCGTTTTCCGGCGGAGGCCACGCGTCGACGGGTACGGCGCCCGACAGGAATGGGTGGGCCGTCGCGGCCGCCGCCGCGATTGACCGATACCCCGCCCCGGGCGTCGTACCCGACCGTCTCGCCCCCTGATCAGCACCGGCCCCCACCGGTGCACGTGCTTCAGAGTACGGCCGGCGGCCCTGAGGGGAAGGGCATTTGCAGAACTGGTTGGACGCCGTGTTTAGGGTGTGCCGCATGTTTCGTTTTGAGACAGAAGTCGACAAGGATCGCCTCGGCCTGCTCGGTGAAAGACTCGAGGCCGCCAACGCACAGCGCTCTCCGGCGATGCGGGCCCTGGCGGTGAGCCCGCACAAGGACGAAGTCCCCCTGCAGGTCTGGGTGGTGGAGGAGGCGACCGGGGAACTGGCCGCGGGACTGACGGGCCGCACCTGGGCCCGCTGGCTCCATGTCGACCTCCTCTGGGTCGACGCCCGGCACCGCGGCGCGGGCCTGGGCTCCCAGCTGCTCTCCGCGGCCGAGCGCGAGGCCCGATTGGGCCGCGGATGCTCCTGGTCCCGGCTTGAGACGTGGGACTTCCAGGCACCCGACTTCTACCGGAAGCACGGCTACGAGATCGTCGGCCGGGTGCCCGACTACCCACCGGGCGTGACGGAGTACCTGCTGGCGAAGCACCTCGGCTGAGTCGACGGCGCGCGGGTGCGCGCGGGGAGGCGGGGCACGGGTGCGCGCCGGGAGGCGGGCGCCGAGGTCGTCCCGGCGGATCGGCGAAACACCCGCAACCCTCTACTCAAATTTGACTAGAGTACCCCGCATGGGTGAGAAGACCATTCCGATCCTGCCGTGCCGGACCATCCAGCCCGTTCTCGACTTCTACACGACCCTCGGGTTCGAGGTGACCTTCCAGCAGAAGAGCCCCAATCCGTACGCTGCCGTCCAGCGCGGCGGCATACAGCTCCATTTCTTCGGGATGAAGCGGTACGAGCCGACCGAGTCGTTCAGTACGTGCATCGTCCAGACCGATGATGTCGACGGGCTGCACAAGACCTTCCGGGCCGGACTGAAGGCGGCGTACGGGAGAGTGCCGAACCGCGGACTGCCGCGCATCGGGCCGCTGAAGAACACGTCACACGGCGTGCGGCAGTTCCTCATGACCGATCCCGGCGGCAACTGCCTCCGCATCGGGCAGCGGACGAGCGACGACCAGCACCACCGGCCCGCCCCCAAGGAGACCTTCGACCGGGCCCTGCACCACGCATCCCTCCTCGCGGACTCCAGGGAGGACCCGACGGGCGCCGCGAGAATCATCGACCGGGCGCTGCGCATGGAGGGCGAGCGGCCAACGCCCGTGCAGCTACTTCGTCTTCTCGTGCTGCGTGCGGACGTCGCGGACCGCCTCGGCGACGATGACACCGCGACGTCGGCGCTCGTCGCGGCCGGCGCGGTCCACCTCTCCGCGGAGGAACGCGAGTTCGCACACGACGATCTCGAGCGCCTCGCGCAACTGCTGGGCTGAGGATCAGCCATCGAAGCGCTGGTCACCAGCGCTCCTTGATGGACGCCACGGGGACGGGCGCCTCGTGGCGGACCGCGGGCACGTCGCACCCGCAGCCCTTCGCCGGACCCGCGCGCCGTGACGGTCGGGCGAGCCACCGGCGGTCCGCCGCCGACGGCAGCCCGGGCCGGCGAGCCCGGCGGCAGCCCAGGCCGGCGAGCCCGGCGGGGCGGGCCGACGGATGCGCCTCCGTGGCGGATCAGCCGAGTCGGCGGGCGCCTGCGGACGGGACGGCCGGGAAGATGCGGGGCGCCGAGCGGCCCTCCGCCACGAAGGCGTCGAGGACCGCCCCGGTCACCGAGTCCTCGTCCGCGGACTCGACGAGGACGATCGCCGAGCCGCCGAAGCCGCCGCCGGTCATCCGTGCGCCCAGCGCGCCCGCGGCGTTCGCGGACGAGACCACGAGGTCCAACTCGGGGCAGGAGACCCGTAGATCGTCGCGGAGCGAGACATGGCCCTCGGTGAGCACCGGGCCCACGCCGCGGACGTCTCCCGCGTCGAGCAGTGCGACCGCGCGCTCCACACGGTGGTTGTCGGTCACCACATGACGGACGCAGCGGCTGATCCGGTCGTCCGGCGTGCCGGGCGCTCCGCCCCCGGCGGACGGCGCGCCCAAGCGCCCCAGTGCTTCCGGCAGTTGCGTGCAGTCGACGTCGCGCAGCGTGCGCACACCCAGCGCCCGCGCACCCGCCTGGCACCAGGCGCGCCGCTCCGCGTACGCGCCGTCGCCGAGGGCGTGCCGCACACCGGTGTCGACGACGAGGAGCCGCAGGCCGTGCGCAGCGAGGTCGAAGGGCACCTGGCGGCGTACGAGGTCACGGGTGTCGAGGTGCAGCAGGTGGCCCTCGACACAGCAGGCCGACGCCATCTGGTCCATGATCCCGCAGGGCACGCCGACGAAGGCGTTCTCGGCACGCTGCGCCAGCCGAGCCAGTTCCTCGCGCGGCAGGCCGAGTCCGTGCAACTCGCTCAACGCCAGCGCCGTGACCACCTCCAGGGCCGCCGACGACGACAGTCCGGCGCCGGTCGGCACCGTCGAGGAGAAATGGACGTCCGCGCCGGTGACGGGGTGCCCCGCGTCCCGCAGCGCCCATACGACGCCCGCCGGGTACGCGGCCCAGCCCGTCCCGGAGCCGGGCACGAGCGAGTCCACGCCCCGCGCGAGCACGCCGTGGCCGGTGCCGGACGAGTGGACCCGCAGCACGCCGTCGGTGCGACGCGCCACCGCCGCGAGCGCGGTGTGCGGGAGGGCGAGCGGCATGACGAAGCCGTCGTTGACGTCGGTGTACTCGCCGATCAGGTTGACCCTGCCCGGCGCGGCCCAGACGCCGTCGGGCTCGTACCCGTACAGCTCCCGGAACCGCTCGGCGACCCTCACGCGCCCGCCCGCCGGGATCGGGCGAAGTCCCAGGCGTCGGCGACGATTCCCGCGAGGTCCGGCCGCGACGGGGCCCAGCCGAGGCGCTCCTGCGCCGTGGCGGAGGAGGCGACCAGCACGGCCGGATCGCCGGCGCGGCGGGCGGCGACGGTCTCCGGGACCGGGTGGCCGGTGACCTTGCGGACGGTCTCGACGACCTCGCGGACGGAGAAGCCGTTGCCGTTGCCGAGGTTGCAGATCAGATGCTCCCCGGGGGTGATCGCGGCCATGGCGAGCAGATGGGCCTCCGCGAGGTCGGCGACATGGATGTAGTCCCGCACGCAGGTGCCGTCCGGCGTCGGGTAGTCGTCCCCGAAGACGGAGATCGTCTCGCGGGTGCCGAGCGCTACCTGGAGGACGAGTGGGATGAGGTGCGACTCGGGGTCGTGGCGCTCCCCGCAGTCGCCGTAGGCGCCGGCGACGTTGAAGTACCGCAGGGACGCCGCCGCCAGTCCGTGCGCGGCGCACTCACCGCCGATCATGTGGTCGACGGCGAGTTTGGTGGCGCCGTACGGGCTGGTCGGTGCCGTCGGGTCGGACTCGGTGATCGGCGTGGAGGCCGGCTCGCCGTAGGTGGCCGCCGTGGAGGAGAAGACGAGCTTGCGGACCCCTGCGGAGCGCATCGCGGCGAGCAGTGCCATCGTCCCGCCGACGTTGTTCTCCCAGTACCTGCCGGGTTGCGCGACCGACTCACCGACCTGCGAGTACGCGGCGAAGTGCAGGACGCCGTCGTATGACGGGCCGATATGGCGGGCCGCGTCCTGGACCCGTCCCTCGACGAAGGCGGCGCCGTCCGGGACGGCCTCGCGGAATCCCGTGGACAGATCGTCGAGGACCGTGACCTCGTGCCCCGCCTCCAGCAGGTGCGCGGCCACCACGCTGCCGACATAGCCGGCTCCGCCCGTCACCAGGTACTTGCTCACTCGCTCGCCACCTCTCGCAGTCGCCGGGCTGCTGACTCCGGCGGCACATCGTTGATGAACACGCTCATGCCGGACTCGGAACCCGCGAGGAACTTCAGCTTTCCGGAAGTTCGGCGGACGGTGAAAAGCTCGAGATGCAGCGCGAAGTCCTCGCGCCCGCCGCGCGTACCGGCAGCGCGTGCGCCGTCGTCGAACGGGGCCTGGTGCCAGGCGGCGACGTACGGCGTCGGTGGCTGATCGGCACCGAAGATCCGGTCGAAGCGCCTCAAGAGTTCCAGATAGACCTGTGGGAACTCTGTGCGCGCCGCGTCGTCGAGCTCGCGCAGGTCCGGCACCCGGCGGCGTGGGTACAGATGTACCTCGTAGGGCCAGTGCGCCGCGTACGGCACGAAGGCCACCCAGTGGCCGCCCGCCAGCACGACCCGGGTGGCGGATTCCAGCTCGCGCGTGACGACGTCGTCGAAGAGGTTCCGGCCGGTGGCGGCGCGATGCGCGGCGGCGGAACGCCGCATCAGGGCCGTGCGGGGGGTGACGAAGGGATAGGCGTAGATCTGGCCGTGCGGATGGCCGAGCGTCACACCGATCTCCGTACCGCGGTTCTCGAAGCAGAACACCTGCTTGACCTGCGGATACTCCGCCAGCTCGGCGGTGCGGTCGGTCCACACGTCCAGCACGAGCGCGGCCTGCTCCTCGGTGAGGGCGGCGAAGGACGCGTCGTGGTCGGGGGTGAAGCAGACGACCTCGCAGCGGCCGTTCCCGCCGGCGAAGGACGGGAAGCGGTTCTCGAAGACGACGACGTCGTAGTCACTGTCGGGGATCTCGCTGAGCCGCCCGTCCCGGGAGGGACAGAGGGGGCATTCGCCGACGGGCGGATGGTGGGTGCGGCCCTGTCGGTGCGAGGCGATGGCGACGGCGTCGCCGAGGAGCGGGTCGTGCCGGATCTCGGACGTGGTGACGGTCGGCTCCGGCGGCCGGCGGTCGACGGCGTCGCGGACGACGTCGTCGCGGGAGTCGTAGTAGAGCAGCTCGCGGCCGTCGGCGAGTCTGGTGACCGTCTTCTTCACGCGGAGTACCTCCATGACCCGACCATGACCCGACCATGACCAACCCCACATCCAACATAACCACACACAAGGATTCGTGATCCAACATGTTTGCCTGCGGCGAGATGAGCGAATCCGTTGGACTGGGCCGGTGGCGCTTGCGGGAGGGCGGTGCGGACCCCGGGGGCGGACCGGGCCCTGACCTCCGGGGCGGGGGCCCCGGTCCGGGGGCTCCGGTCCGGGGATTCCTTGAGTGGCGGCAGGCCGGGTTGCGGCAGGCCGGGTTGCTGAAAGCCGGGTTGCTGAAGGGCGGTGGACACGCCCCGACACCCCGGCGGGGCGTGTCCACCGGCCCATCGCGCACCCACCGGGGACCTGCCGCAGATCACCGACGACAGGTCACAGGCCACCGGCGACAGGCCACAGATCGCTGATCGCTGATCACTGATCACAGGCGAGACCGGGGGCGCTGGGCCGGGACATCGAGGCACGGTGGAGCATCCGTCCCGGATGGTGGGCTCTGGAACGCCCCACCCGTCGGCCTGCCGCGCAGCGCCGTGCTCCCTCAGTCCACGTCGAGGTCCGGGTCGGCCGGTAGCGGCGGGTGGCTCGCCGCGTGGTCGAGGAGGCCCGTGCGGGCCGCGAGGGCCGCGGCCTCCAGCCGGGAGCCGACGCCCAGTTTCATCAGCACCCGCTGGACGTGCGTGCGTGCCGTACTGGGGGCTATGCCCATGCCCGCGGCGATGAGCCGGGTGTCCTCGCCCTCGGCGACGCGCACCAGCACCTCCACCTCGCGCGGGGTCAGCATGCGCAGCAGCCGCCGCCCCTCGTCGTCCGGCTGGGCCGCCGGGTTGAGCAGATCGGTGAACGCGCCCTGCAGCAGCTGCGGCGCCACCGCCGCCTCGCCCGCCCGCGCCTTGGCCATGGCCCGTTCGACGCCCTCTATCCGCTCGTCGTGGCGCACATAACCCGACGCGCCGGCCGCGAAGGCCGCCGCTATCCCCCGCGGCGACGGCACGGGTCCGAGCACCACCACGGCGACCTGCGGACGCTCACGCTTGATCCGCACGATGGGGTCGAAGGCGCCCGGCTCCGCCGGCGCCGCCGTCCCCAGCAGGCACACCTCGGGCGCCCTGCTCACCACGAGTTCGGCCGCCCCCGCCGTCGGCGCCGCAGCGGCGAGCACCCGGTGTCCGCGCAGTTTCAGCGCGGAGGCCAGCGCCTCGGCCAGCAAACGGTGGTCGTCGACCACCATGAGCCGCACACCCATCGAGCAACCCCCCCAACCCCTGGAGCCGGCCCCCCGCCCCCAGCACTACTGACCCGGCAAGCTACACGCTTGTTCGACGCCGCGCTGCCCTACGCATCAGATATCCCTCGGATCGGTGAAATGCGTGTCGTTCGGGGGCAAGTTGACGAACGACGGAGGTCCCCCGCCCGTGCGCGCGGGGGACCTCCGTCACTCGTGCACCTGTGGTTCAGTTCGTGCTCAGGGAGAGCACCAGATACTCCTGTCGCGAGGCCGATCCGCTCCGCTTGCTGAGCATCGTCTCGGACATGAACAGCCGTCCGTCGGCGTAGAGGATCTCCGAGTAGTCCTCACTGAAGCTGGACTCCGCCTCGCGGACGGACTCGTCGGACGGGACCTCCAGCAGCACCGTCTGCTTGAAGGTGCCGCCGTCGATGCTGACGATCCGACCGCCCTTGTCGTACGGGGGCCGCTTGTAGGCGATGAGGTTGCCCCCGTCCATCCGCAGCGGCGAGATCGTGTACCGGTCACCGGCTTCCGCCTTGTCGGCGGTCGGCTTGCCCGTGGTCAGGTCGAAGGACACGATCTCGTTGGTGTCGCCGTACTCCCCGCTGCCCTCGTGCTCCTCGGTGGGCAGGTACAGGCGGTTGTTGCCGACGACGACGTGCCGGCAGGTCTCGACCTCGGTGGAGCCACAGCGGGCGGCGAACCGGTCCGCGTCGGCGGAGATCTTGACCTTCAGCTTGCCGGTCTTCTCGTCGACGACGAAGAAGTCCGAGATGCCGCTGCCGTCCCCGGCGGTGTCGCCGACGTCGGCGGCGACCACGAGGGGCTTGGTGGACACGATGCCCGCGTACTCCACGCCCGTGGGCATCTTGTACGAGGAGACCGGCGCGCCGGTCTGCGCGTTCAGGGACTGGATGACGACGTACTGGTTGCCGTAGTCGCCGCACTTGCGGGCCGCCACGAGGGCGGGGCCGCCGCCGTAGCCCATGTCGTAGCAGTTCTCGGCGTTGACCTGGGGCTTCCACCTGACGGCGCCGGTGGCGAGGTCGAACGCCGCTCCGCCGTCGGTGCCGCCCGCGGCGACCGTGCCGCCGCTGAGGGTGACCTCGTTGAAGCGGGCCTTGTCGTCACCGGACCCCGTGGCCGACTTGCTCCACAGCAGCTTGCCGGTGGTGAGGTCGATCGCGCCGACCTCACTGCACTTCTCGTAGTTCCGCGGCGGCTTGCGCTTGGCGGGCTCGAAGGCGATGGCCGTCTTGTGGTCCGCCGTGGCATGGCGCGAGGCGGCGCACACCTGGCCGGGAAGCGGAAGGGTCCACTTCACCGTGCCCGTGGTGAGGTCGTGTCCGACGACGGAGTTGATGCCGGTCTTGACGTACAGCGAGTCCGTGACCCAGGAGCCGCTCACGTCGGTGACATCGGTGACCTTCGGCTGGGGGAGTTGGAAGGCCACCTTGGCCGCCGGGTTGGACGGCGCCTTCTCCTTGCCGCCGCCGAGGGCCTTGTCCTTGCCGCCGTCCGCGCCCTGGCTGGAGCCCTTGGCGTTGCCGCGTTCGTCGTCTCCCTTGGCCGCGGAGTACCAGACGCCCGCGCCGATGATCAGCACCACGGCGACGACCGCGGCGATGATGATCTGCGTCTGGGTGTTCGGCTTCTTGCCGCCGGGGCCGCCGGGGCCGCCGGGCTGCTGCGGGCCGTACTGCGGCTGCGTGGGCTGCCCCGGGTAGCCGTAGCCGTAGCCGTACTGCTGCTGGCCCATCGGCTGCGTCGGCCGGCCCGGTGCCTGCGGATAGCCGTAACCGGGCGGCGGCGTCTGCGGATAGCCGTAACCGGCCGGCTGACCGGGCGGCGGCGTCTGCGGATAGCCGTAACCGGGCTGCTGTGGCGGCGGGGTGGGCGCGCCGAAGCCGCCCTGCGGAGGCTGCGCGGGCTGCTGCGGGGGCGGCCCGGACGGCTGGTGCGGCAACTGGTCCGGCTGCGCGCCCAACTGCTTCGGGGGCGGGTCCGGCTGCTCGCCCGGCTGCTTCGGCTGCTCACCCGGCTGTTGCGCGGGCTGGGGTGGTTGCGTCATTCCTGCGTACCTCTGGGGGATGTGGGAAGGAAACGATTCGTTCCGGTGGTCCGGGTCGGGGCGTCCGGCCGGACGCGGTCACTTCCCGAAGGCCATCATCGTTTTGGTCTCCTTCTCCTCCTTGTCGTTGCTCGCGCTGACCCGGCCGCTCGCGATGATGAACCGGCCGTTGTGGTACGCGAGCCTGGGGCTCCAGAAGGTTCGCTCGATCGAGGACGTCGACGCGGGGTTCTGCAGCAGCACGGTGGGCTTGCCGCCGGTCGGCGCGAGCGTCGCGACCGCGCCGCCCGAGTCGTACTTCGGCTCCAGGTACACCAGGACGTTCGAACCCTCCATGCGGAGAGGGATCATCATCTGCTCGGCGGGTGCGTCCGCTCGCCACTTGCGCTTGCCGGTGTCGAGGTCGAACGCCACGACGGCGTTGGTGCGGGCGGTGCCGCCCTTCCTGGGCTCCGTGGCCATGTAGAAGGTGTCGGCGTCGGCGGCCACGCCGACGCAGCCCTCGAGGATCTCGCCGAAGACGACGAAACCGCCGCCGCAGCGCGGCTGGTAGCGGTCCGTGCCGCCGTCGATCTGGGAGCGCAGCGTCCCGTTGGCGTTGAGCGCGACGACGCTCCATTTCTTCTGGTCGGGCTGCGACATCGAGACGACGAGGGGGCTGACCGAATAGACCTTGTCGACCTGCCAGTCGACCGGAAGCCTGTACGTCCACCTGGCCTTGCCGGTGGTCGGGTCCAGCTCCTGGAGCTGCTGCTGGGTCTTGTCGTAGTCACCCGTGCGGCAGGTCTCCGCGGCGATCAGCTTCGGACCGCCGGCGAACGCCTGCGGTTGGCAGTTGCCCGGCAGCTTGCCGAAGAGCGGTGCGCCGTCGCTGATCCGGAACGCCTCGCCGTTGCCCGTGCGGGCGGCCGTCACGGTGTTGCCGCTGATCGCCAGGGTGAGGCTGGACAGCAGGTCGAAGGCGCCCTTCTTGGTGATCGTCTTCTTCCAGCCCGCCTTCCCGGTCCTGAGGTCGACGAGCTGCAGCTGGGTGCAGTTCGCCTTGTCGCTCGTGCCGTCCTTGTAGGCGATGACGAGCTTGCCGTCGTCGGTGCCGCGGACCGGGGCCGCGCACAGCTCGGCGGGCAGCGGCAGGCTCCACTTCTTGCTGCCGTCGTCGGCCGAGTAGCCCGCGACCTCCTTGTACATGCCCTTGACGACGATGTCGCCGGCGAACCACGGCCCGTACACCTCGGCGCCGTTGCGCGGCAGGTCGACCTCGTTCTTCGCCAGCCAGAGCACCTTGGACTCGCCGTCCTTGCGGCCGGCGTTGAGGTCGTCGACCTCCTTGCGCCCGGTGCCGCTGCCGTCGCCCTGGTCCACGGACTCGGAGCCGGTCGGCTGCGGGCCGCCGGTCTGCTTGGCGTCGGGCCTGGGGCCGTCCTCGCTGCCGCTGAGCGCGAACCAGGTGCCGCCGCCGATGACGAGGAGTGCCGCCACGGCCGCGCCGATGATCGCGGCGGGCCTGCCCTTGAAGAAGTTGCCGCTGCCGCCGCCCGGAGGGGGCGGGACGGGCGCACCCGGGTACTGAGGCTGGGTGGGGTAGGCGCCGTACGGACCGGGCTGCTGACCGTACGGACCGGGCTGCTGACCGTAGGGGCCAGGCTGCTGACCGTACGGACCCGGCTGCTGACCGTAGGGGCCAGGCTGCTGACCGTACGGACCCGGCTGCTGGGCGTACGGACCGGGCTGACCGCCGTACGGACCGGGTTGACCGGCAGCCTGCTGCGGATAGCCGTACCCCGGCTGCGGCGCCGCCTGCGGGTAGCCGTACCCGGGCTGCGCGTCCTGCGGCGGACCGGCGGGCTGGGCCGGAGGGGCGTGCGGCGGGGTGGGCGGCAGCTGCGGCGGCTGGACGGGTTGCTGGGGAGTGCCCTGCTGAGGGTCCTGCGGAGACCCGGAGCCCCCCTGCGGCGGTTGCTGGCTGGGTGGCTGAGTCATCAGCTCTCCCCCTTCGTGCGGTCCGCTGCCCGACCGGCCTCCCCCGCGATTCCCTCGGGCATGTGCCTTTGGAAATGGAGCGAATCGGACATGGATTCCGCAACGTCACGTCAGTCGAGCGGGGCTTCTTTGTATCACCCGGAGCATGTCAAGAAGCGGGCCGGTCCGCCCCTGTACCCAAGGGAGAACCGGCCTGTGATGCCCTTGTTACGCGACCGGCGTGCGCCGCCGCTACGCGTCCTCGGCGAGTTCGAGCCAGCGCATTTCCAACTCTTCGCGCTCACCCGAGAGTTCACGGAGGCGCGCGTCGAGTTCCGCCACTTTCTCGAAATCGGTGGCGTTTTCGGCGATTTGCGAGTGCAGCGTGGATTCCTTTTCGGAGATCCTGTCGAGCTGCCGCTCGATCTTCTGCAGCTCCTTCTTCGCGGCCCGCTGGTCCGCCGCGGACCTCTCCGCCCCGGCGGGCTTCGTGGGCGCGGCAGGTGCCGGAGCCGCGGCCTGCGTGACCCTCGCCCTGCGCTCCAGGTACTCGTCGATGCCGCGCGGCAGCATCCGCAGTGTCGCGTCACCGAGGAGCGCGAGCACACGGTCGGTCGTGCGCTCGACGAAGAAGCGGTCATGGGAGATCACGACCATCGAGCCCGGCCAGCCGTCGAGGAGGTCCTCGAGCTGCGTCAGCGTCTCGATGTCGAGGTCGTTGGTGGGCTCGTCGAGGAAGAGGACGTTCGGCTCGTCCATCAGCAGCCGCAGAAGCTGGAGTCGGCGCCGCTCACCGCCGGACAGGTCGC
This sequence comes from Streptomyces sp. NPDC049887, assembly GCF_040656535.1. Classification (NCBI taxonomy): domain Bacteria; kingdom Bacillati; phylum Actinomycetota; class Actinomycetes; order Kitasatosporales; family Streptomycetaceae; genus Streptomyces; species Streptomyces sp. NPDC049887. Next base: position 209,254 of record NZ_JBFAMM010000001.1, read on the forward strand.
CGACCGGGGTCCACTGCTTCTCCTTCGCGAAGCCGAACTGCTCGCACAGCTGGCCAGCGGTCATCTCCCGGCCCTTGCCGAGGTCCACACGGTCGCGGACCTGCTGGACGGCCTCCAGCACCCGCAGTTCGGGGTCGAGTTCGGTGACGTCCTGCGAGAGGTAGGCGAGCCGCACGGTCTTGCCGGTGACGATCCGCCCGGCGGCGGGCTGCCGTTCGCCGTCGCTGTCCGCGGCGTCGGCCATGGCGCGCAGCAGGGAGGTCTTGCCGGCGCCGTTCACGCCGACCAGGCCGATCCGGTCGCCGGGGCCGAGCTGCCACGTCAGGTGCTTGAGGAGGACCTTCGGGCCGGCCTGGACGGTGACGTCCTCGAGGTCGAAGACGGTCTTGCCGAGCCGGGTGGTGGCGAACTTCATCAGCTCGGAGGTGTCGCGCGGCGGCGGCACGTCCTTGATCAGCTCATTGGCGGCCTCGACGCGGAAGCGGGGCTTCGACGTACGGGCCGGTGCGCCGCGGCGCAGCCAGGCGAGCTCCTTGCGGACGAGGTTCTGCCGCTTGGTCTCCTCGGTCGCGGCGATGCGCTCGCGCTCGGCGCGGGCGAAGACATAGTCGGAGTAGCCGCCCTCGTACTCGTACACCGTCCCGCGCTGGACGTCCCACATGCGGGTGCAGACCTGGTCGAGGAACCAGCGGTCGTGGGTGACGCAGACGAGTGCCGAGCGGCGTGCCCGGAGGTGCTGGGCGAGCCAGGCGATGCCCTCGACGTCCAGGTGGTTCGTGGGCTCGTCGAGGACGATCAGGTCCTGTTCGGCGATCAGCAGCTTGGCGAGCGCGATCCGGCGCCGCTCACCGCCGGACAGCGGGGCGATGACGGTGTCCAGGCCCTGCGGGAAGCCGGGCAGGTCGAGCCCGCCGAAGAGACCGGTGAGCACATCGCGGATCTTGGCGTTGCCGGCCCACTCGTGGTCGGCGAGGTCGCCGATGACCTCGTGGCGGATGGTGGCGGCGGGGTCGAGCGAGTCGTGCTGGGTGAGCACCCCGATGTGCAGTCCGCCGCTGTGGGTGACCCGGCCGGTGTCGGGCTCCTCCAGCCCGGCGAGCATGCGGATCAGCGTGGTCTTGCCGTCTCCGTTGCGCCCGACGACTCCGATGCGGTCACCCTCGGAGACGCCGAGCGACACTCCGTCGAGCAGGGCACGGGTGCCGTACACCTTGCTGACTGCCTCGACATTGACCAGATTGACGGCCATTTCTCTCCTGACAGGGGGATCGATCGACCTACCAGGGTAGTCGGGGCGCACCGTCCGCAGTCCGCGCGTACGGTGCGCGACCGTACATCCACGGAGAGTGGACAGTACGCGACCGGGTCGCGACGCTGGGTGGGTCGCCCCAGTTGACCGTGTGAGCTCTGGACGGCCGTGGGTGGCCGTCGGCCTGGAGCCTGGGGCCTGAGGGCGGGGAAACGCACCTGGAGGTGGCGGATTTGGCCGGGGTGGACGACGAGCCGGTGTCGTCGGACAGTCTGAGGACGTTCGGGGCGTTCGTGCAGGGGCTGCGGGAGCATTCGGGGTTGACGCGGGAGGCGTTCGCGCCGATGGTGCGCTTCTCCCGGCACACGGTGGCCTCGATCGAGCTGGGCCGCCGGATGCCGGACACGCAGTTCGTGGAGCTGGCGGAGGCGGCACTGGGCAACACGGGCGCGCTGCGGCGGGCGTTCGGGCATCTGACGCGGCAGCCGGGACTGGCGTCGTGGTTCCGCGAGTGGGCGCGGCGGGAGCGGACGGCGGTGAGCCTGTGCACGTACGAGTGCCGGATGGTGCCGGGGCTGCTGCAGTCGGAGGGGTACATCCGCGCCGTTTACGAGAACGCCGTGCCGCCACTGACAGATGAGGACTTGGAGAACCAGCTCCTCATGCGAATGGAGCGCCAACGACTGCTGGTTGAGCTGCCGAACGTCCCGTTCAGCTTCATCGTCGCGGAAGCCGTCTTCCGTCAGCGTCTCGGCGGCCGCGAGGTAGCACGGGAGATGCTCGCGCACGTACTTGCGAGCAGTGCGCGCCGGAACGTGACGCTTCAAGTCATGCCGACCGAATCCGAGTTCCACGCCTGCCTGGCAGGACCGTTGCAGTTACTGGAAGGGCCGGATGGCAAGAGGTATGCCTACTCCGAGGGGCAACGCAACGGCCGTCTGATCAGCGACCCGAGGGAGGTGGTCCCACTCCAACAGCGGTATGACACACTGCGCTCGCAGGCCCTTACCCCTGGTGACTCAAGGTGTCTGCTGGAGCGAATCCGAGGAGCGCTATGAGCACTGCCGAACTCGCCTGGTTCAAGTCCAGCTACAGCAGCGACCAGGGCGACAGCTGCGTCGAAGTCGCCCTGTCCTGGCACAAGTCCAGCTACAGCGGCACTCAGGGCGACAACTGCGTCGAGGTCGCCGCCTGCCCCGGTACCGTCCACGTCCGCGACTCCAAGGTCCCCGACGGCCCTCAGCTCGCCGTCCCCGCCGCCGTCTGGTCAGCGTTCGTCTCGGCGTACGGCGAAGCCTGACCGTTCCACCAGCCACCAGCCCGCCAGCGCCATCGCGACCGCGGCCGGGGCGCTGACCGGCACCGCGATCAGGGTGGCCGTGCGGCCTTCGAGCAGACCGGCGAAGCCGACCATGGACAGGCCGAGCACTCCGAACAGGCAGAGGGTGATTCCGAGCGCGGCGAGCGGGCCCGAGCCGGGCCGGACCGGTGCGGGTGAGGGCTGTTCGAAGCCCCGGAACGCGGCGACCAGCAGCGCCGTGAGGAGCGCCGCCGCGGCTATCCTCAGCGGGGTCTGCGCCCACCAGGCGGCAGAGGCGGGCTCCGGCAGCGTGACGCCCGCGGCGAGCAGCGCGCCGTAGACCCCGAGCATCGCGGTCAGATGCCACAGGAACGCGGTCATGGCGACGCCGTTCGCAGCGACGACGCCGCGCCAGACCCGGGGCCGGGCCACCAGCCGGGCGCCGGGCCCGCGCAGCAGCTCCACCGCGCCGACCAGCCACAGCCCGTGGCAGAGCAGCGCCAGCGTGGGCGGGGCCATGTTGGAGACCTTCTCCCCCGGCATGCCGACCATGGACAGCGGGTACGGACCGGCCGCCACCAGCAGCGCGGCCCCGGCCAGCCCGGTCGCCGCCAGCGCCGACGGCAGCCGGAGGCATCCGTCGGCCCGCAGGAAGCCGAGCTGGTGCACGGCCAGCCAGACGAAGGCGAAGTTCAGGAACTCCACGAACGGGACCCCCAGCGCGAACCGGAGCACGTCCACGAGGACCGCGCCGGCGACGAGCGCCCCGAACGCGCCCCAGCCGTACCGCTCGTGCAGCTTCAGCAGCGGCGGGGTGAAGGCGACCATCGCCAGGTAGATGCCGATGAACCACAGCGGCTGGGTGACGAGTCTCAGCGAGACGCCCGTCAACCCGCCGCCACCGCCCAGCAGTTGCACCAGCAGCGCCGCCGCGCCCCAGACGAGCACGAAGACCATGGTGGGCCGCAGCAGTCGCCGCAGCCGCGCCCGCAGAAACGCCGCGTAGAGCGAGGTGCCGTCGTCCGCGGGGTGCCTGCGGCGCAGGGAGCGGTAGGAGAGCGCGTGCGAGAAGCCGCCGACGAAGAAGAACACCGGCATGATCTGCAGTGCCCAGGTGAGGAGTTGGAGCTCCGGCACGACGGCGAGCAGGTTGCCGACGCCGTCGGCGGTGACGGCGGCCATCAGCCAGTGCCCGAGCACGACGGTCCCGAGCGAGACGACCCTCAGCAGGTCGACATAACGGTCCCGGGTGTCCGGTGTCGCCTCGGCGAACGCTCGTACGCGTGATCCCATGCGCCCACGGTCCCGCCCGGGGGCGCATGGGCGTGAGGGCGTTGGTACTCAACTCGCACCTGAGTAGCTGCAGAACCGCAGAGCTGCAGAACCGCCGAACCGCACCACACCGCGGAGCCGTGGAGCCGCCGAACCGCCGAGCTGCCGAGCTGCCGAGCTGCCGAGCTGCCGAGCTGCCGAGCTGCCGAGCTGCCGAGCTGCCGACTACAGGATCGTCGCCCCCGGCACCGGGGCCTCTGCGACACGCGCCGCGCGGCAGGTCCCCGACGCGAGCAGCGCCTCGGCGATCTGACCCGCCGAGTCCGCGTTCTTGGCGAGGAACGCGGTCGTCGGCCCGGAGCCCGAGACGAGCGCGGCCAGCGCACCCGCTTCAGTGCCGGTGCGCAGCGTGTCCGCGAGCGACGGACGCAGCGAGAGGGCCGCGGGCTGGAGGTCGTTGACCAGTGCCCCGGCCAGTGCGCCCGCGTCGCCGGTGCGCAGCGCGTCCAGCAGCAGCGGGGACGCCGTCGGCGCGGGGACGTCGGTGCCCTCGCTGAGCCGGTCGAACTCCCGGTAGACCGCCGGGGTGGACAGCCCCCCGTCGGCGACGGCGAAGACCCAGTGGAACGCCCCGCCGACGGGCAGCTCCGTGAGTCGCTCGCCCCGGCCCGTGCCGAGGGCGGCACCCCCGACCAGGCTGAACGGCACGTCGCTGCCCAGTTCGGCGCAGATGCCGAGCAGTTCCTCCCGCGACGCCCCGGTGGACCACAGCGCGTCGCAGGCGAGGAGGGCGCCCGCGCCGTCGGCGCTGCCGCCCGCCATGCCGCCGGCGACGGGGATGTCCTTGTCGATGTGGATGTGCACGGCCGGGTCGATGCCGTACCGCGCGGCGAGCAGTTCCGCCGCCCGCGCGGCGAGGTTCGTGCGGTCCAGCGGCACCTGGTCGGCGCCGGGGCCGGTGCAGGTGACGGTCAGCGACTTCGCGGGGGTGACGGTGATCTCGTCGTACAGCCCGACGGCCAGGAACACATTGGCCAGGTCGTGGTACCCGTCGTCGCGGACCCCGCCGACGGCCAGCTGGACATTGACCTTGGCAGGTACCCGTACGGTGACGCTCACGTGGTTTCCCCGGCTCCCTTGTGCTCCGCGATCCGCGCGAATTCTTCCACCGTCAGCGACTCGCCCCGCGCCTGGGGCGAGATCCCGGCCGCGACCAGTGCCGCCTCCGCCGCCGCCGGGGAGCCCGCCCAGCCGGCGAGCGCGGCCCGCAGTGTCTTGCGGCGCTGTGCGAAGGCCGCGTCGACGACCGCGAAGACCTCGGTCCTGGTGGCGGTGGTCTTCAGCGGCTCGGTGCGACGGACCAGGGAGACGAGCCCGGAGTCGACGTTCGGCGCGGGCCAGAAGACGTTCCGGCCGATCGCCCCGGCCCGCTTGACCTCGGCGTACCAGTTCGCCTTGACCGACGGCACGCCGTAGACCTTGTTGCCGGGCCGGGCCGCGAGCCGGTCGGCGACCTCGGACTGCACCATGACCAGCGTCCGCTCGATGGTCGGGAAGCGCTCCAGCATGTGCAGCAGGACCGGGACGGCCACGTTGTACGGGAGGTTGGCGACGAGCGCGGTGGGCGCGGGGCCCGGAAGCTCCCGCACGTGCATCGCGTCGGAGTGGACCAGCGCGAAGCGGTCCTTTCGCTCCGGCATCCGGGCGGCGATCGTGGTGGGCAGTGCGGCGGCGAGCACGTCGTCGATCTCGACGGCTGTCACCCGGTCCGCCGCCTCCAGCAGCGCGAGGGTGAGGGAGCCGAGCCCGGGGCCGACCTCCACGACCACGTCGTCGGACCGCACCTCGGCGGTGCGGACGATCCGGCGGACGGTGTTGGCGTCGATGACGAAGTTCTGGCCGCGCTGCTTGGTGGGGCGTACGCCAAGCGCTGCGGCCAGTTCTCGGATGTCGGCGGGGCCGAGGAGGGCATCGGGATCGGTGGTGCTCACCGGTACAGCCTACGGCCGCAGTGCGGCCACGGACTCGCCCCCCGTTGCACGTACAGCTTCTTCGCCCGGTACGTCTGTTCCTCGGGGGAGGCGTCCTGGGGTCGGCCTCGGCCGCCGAGCGACTGCCAGGTGCGGGTGTCGAACTGGTACAGCCCGCCGTAGGTGCCCGACGGGTCCACCGCATCCGGGCGCCCGCCCGACTCGCACTGCGCCAGCGCGTTCCAGTTCAGTCCGTCGGCCCCCCGTACCGATTCGGGCGGCCGTTTGGTGCCGGTCCTCACCTGCCGGGCGACCGGCTGCCGCACGACCTCCTCGGAGACCTTCCGGGGCTTCTGCCGGACGCCGTTCACGGTCCGCACCGCGTAGGTGACACGCCGCACGCCCGCCCGCCCCGCCCGTGCGACGACCTCGGTGCCTCGGTGCAGCTCCGGGTCCTCGGTCCGGACGGTGTCGTACGGGACGGGCTCCTCGCGGACCTCCTCGGTGTCGCTGATGCGCATGACGGTGATCGTCTGGCCGTCGCGCGGGAAGCTGTCCGGAGGCACGGAGGTGGTGTCCTGACCGCCGAGGGTGATGCCGGCCGCCTCGACGGCCTCCTGTGCGGTCGCCGCGTTCGTGCGGATGGTGCGGGCCCTGCCGTCGGCCAGGAGCGTGACGGTGCGCTCGGTCAGCACGTCGACGTCGAGGCCGCCGCGGGAGATGGACCGGGAGCGCGAGACGGACACGGACGCGCCGTTCGCCCGCACCCCGACCTGGTGCAGCGCCTCCTCGACGGTGCGGGCGGTCGTCCACACCCGGCGGCTGCGGCCGTCGATGGTGAGGGTGACGGGTCGGCCGAATCGGACGACGACCTCGTCGCCGTGGGAGAGCTCGGTGCCGGGGGCCGGGGCGACGATGTCGTGGTCGCCGACCGTGACCCCTTCCTCGGCGAGGAGTTCGTCCACGTCGTCGGCGAACGTGTGCAGGGTGCGGGGCACCCCGTCGACGCTGAGGCGGACGGCCTTGTCGGCGGCGACGAAGGCGGTGGTGCCGCCGGCGAGGAAGGCGACGACGAGGGCCTGTGGGATGAGGCGGCGCAGTCCGTCGGTACCGCCGAGCGTGAACGGTCCGCTCCTGCGGCGGCGGGCGGCGCGGCGGGCTTCGGCCCGGGCGGCGGCGCGGCCGCCGGCGGGGCTGCCGGGAGGGGCGGGAGCCGGGCGGGCATCGGCGCCGCGGCCCATGGGAGTGGCGGGAACCGCGGCGGTCGCCGGCCCCGCGGCCCCACTGACGGGTGCGCCGCCCGGACCGGCGGGGCGGCCCGGTGCGCCGGGGGCCGGAGGCCGTCCGGCCGGGACGGAGCCGTCGGGACCGGGGCGGCCACCGCCGGGACCGCCGGGTGGGCCCTCGGGCGTCCCGGGCCGGAACGCGGTGACCGTCGGAGCGTACGGAGACACCGGCACCGCCCGCCCGTGCGGCGGGACCCTGACGGGCGCCGGCGGCACGGGCGGCGGCGGGGGCTCCATGAGCCGGGCGGCGCGGCGACCGCCGCGCGCGGCACGGTGACTGCCCTGCGAAGTGCTCACGAGGCCGGGACCCTAGCCGCTCCTCGTCACTCTCCAAAGCAGGACGGCTACCCGGTGTCGCGACGCCATGCCAGACAGGTCCTGGAATGTGACGGTTCGTTATCCTTCAGTAATCGAATGCACGAGCCGTGTTCGAAGCAATCGCCTCCGACATGGCGTCCTCGTCGATCCCTCTCACCGCGGCCATCGCGCGCACCGTGACAGGAATGAGATACGGCGCGTTGGGCCGACCGCGGTAGGGCGCGGGCGTCAGGAACGGCGCGTCGGTCTCCACCAGGACGAGTTCCAGCGGGGCGACGGCGAGCGCGTCCCGCAGCGGCTGGGCGTTCTTGAAGGTGACATTGCCGGCGAAGGACATGAAGTACCCGGCGTCGGCGCAGGTCCGCGCCATCTCCGCGTCCCCCGAGTAGCAGTGGAAGACCGTGCGCTCCGGGGCTCCCTCCTCGGCCAGGATCCGCAAAACGTCGGCGTGGGCGTCGCGGTCGTGGATGACGAGGGTCTTGCCGTGGCGCTTGGCGATCTCGATGTGGGCGCGGAAGGACCGCTCCTGGGCGGCGATGCCCTCGGGACCCGTACGGAAGTGGTCGAGCCCGGTCTCGCCGACGGCCCGCACCTGGTGGAGACCCGCCAGCCGCTCGATCTCGGCGAGCGCCTCGTCGAGCGCGGCGTCCCCGCCGCCGCGCCGCGCACCCTGCCGGGGCCGTCCCGCCCGACTCCCACCACCGCCCTTGGCCGATTCGTCTCGCGGCGCCTGCTCGACGGGGTCGCCGTGGACGATTCGCGGTGCCTCGTTCGGGTGAAGCGCGACCGCCGCGTGGACGTTCCCGTGCCGCGCCGCCGTTTCGGCCGCCCAGCGCGAGCCGTTGATGTCGCACCCCACCTGGACGACGGTCGTCACACCGACCTTCGCCGCCTTCTCCAGCGCCTCCTCGACGGTGCCGCTCTGCATGTCCAGATGGGTGTGCGAATCGGCGACCGGCACGGCCAGCGGTGCGGGCAGCGGCGGAGGGGTGTCGTTGGGCTTGGCACTCATGCCCACGATCGTACGAGGACCATGGCCACGGCCTCACGCACGGCGGCGGGCCCGCGGACGGCGTTCACCGGCAGGGGCCCGTGCTCACGGTCGACCCGCCCCGGGCACCAGACCCGCCGGACTCACTTGCGGCGGTGGAAACCGCGGAACATCCCGCCGAGGCCGCGGCGCGGCGCGCCCTCGGGTACGGCGGCTCCCGCCACGGCCCCCTCGGACGCGGCCTCCTCGGACGCGGACGCGTCGGCGGCGTGTGCCCCGTGGCGGCGCCTTGGAACCCTCGACTCCGCCTCGGACGCCGGAACCGGCCCGGCGGTGGCGAAGTTCGGGGGCGCGAAGTGCTGGCGTCGCAGCGACTCGGCGAGGCCGGACACCTGCCCCGCACGCATGATGCGGACCTTCTGCCCGCCGCAGTTGAGGCAGGTCAGCCGGTTCAGCGGGGAGGGAACGACCTGCCCCTGCACGCGGTAGGTGAAGAAGGGCCGGCCCGTGCCGTCGATGTGGTGCTCGATGTCGTAGGTCTGCTCCCAGCCGTAGCCGCACCGCATACAGGCGAAGGCGTAGGACTCCTGCACCGTCTCGGGTGCGCCGACCGGAAGGGGGGCCGCGCCGCTCGGGGTGCCCGCTGTGTCGCTCATGCCAGCTCCTCCTGATCCACTGCCCCCTGTTCGGCGGGGTGCGTCCTCTACCAGTGGACTCCTGTCGCCGCGGGATGACATCAGACCTTCCGGCTATTTGGCGAGGATTTGGCCGGCGCATTCCGGAAGGCGTGATCGCGCGGTCCGAGCTTTGCCTTTCACGATAGACCTTTACCGTTCGACGGTCCTGTTCCTGCCGCGTTCTTTGCCGCGACGACCGCGTCGAACACCTCCCGCTTGGGCAGGCCCGCCTCGGCGGCGACCGCCGCGATGGCCTCCTTGCGCCGCTCCCCCGCCTCCTCGCGCACCCGCACCCTGCGCACCAGCTCGTCCGCGCCCAGCTCGGAAGGCCCCGGGGCCGGGGCGCCCTCCACGACGACAGTGATCTCCCCGCGCACGCCCTCCGCCGCCCAGGCCGCCAGCTCCCCGAGGCCGCCGCGCCTGACCTCCTCGTACGTCTTCGTCAGCTCCCGGCAGACCGCCGCCCTGCGGTCCGCGCCGAACACCTCGGCCATGGCGGCGAGCGTGTCGTCGAGGCGGTGCGGCGCCTCGAAGTAGACGAGCGTCCGGCGCTCGTCCGCGACCTCGCGCAGCCGGCCCAGCCGCTCGCCCGCCTTGCGGGGCAGGAAGCCCTCGAAGCAGAACCGGTCCACCGGGAGCCCCGACAGGGCCAGCGCGGTCAGCACGGCGGACGGGCCGGGCACGGCTGTGACCCTGATGTCCTTCTCCACGGCCGCGGCGACGAGCCGGTAGCCGGGGTCGGACACGGACGGCATCCCGGCGTCGGTGACGAGCAGCACCCGCGCCCCGCTCTCCAGCGCCTCCACCAGTTCAGGGGTGCGGGCGGACTCGTTGCCCTCGAAGTACGACACGATCCGACCGCGGGTGTGCACCCCCAGCGCCTGGGTGAGGCGGCGCAGCCGCCGGGTGTCCTCCGCTGCGACCACGTCGGCGTTCTCCAGCTCGGCCGCGAGCCGCGGCGGGGCGTCCGCCACATCACCGATGGGGGTCCCTGCCAGTACGAGTGTTCCAGTCACCGATCCAGTCACAGGAGCAATCCTCGCAGGGCGGGCCCCACCCCTCGCACAGACGCGTTCCCTACGATGGCGCGGTGACCAGTACCGCCCCACGGGCCGCGCACGGTCGGGACGTCGTGGAACAGCCGCCGCCCTGGCAGCAGCGCCTGCGCAGATTCGGCCATGTGCCCAGACCCGGCATCGGGCTGCGCGAGCGGCTGGTGCCGCCGTACACCCGGCCCTCCGACCGGTTGTGGTCCCTGCTCGGGGTGCCGCCGGGAGCGGCGCGCCGGGTTGAGCGCTTCTCCTCGTGGGGCGGCCCGCTGCTGGTGGCGCTGGTGGCCGGGCTTCTGCGGTTCTGGCAGCTGGGCAGCCCCAAGGCGGTGATATTCGACGAGACGTACTATGCGAAGGACGCATGGGCCCTGGTCAACCAGGGCTACGAGGGCTCCTGGCCCAAGGACGTCGACAAGGCGATCCTGGCGAACCCGGACGCGGTCGCGATCCCGTCGGACCCCGGCTATGTGGTGCACCCGCCGGTGGGCAAGTGGATCATCGGACTCGGCGAGCAGATCTTCGGGTTCACCCCGTTCGGCTGGCGCTTCATGGTGTTCGTGCTCGGCACGCTGTCGGTCCTGATGCTGTGCCGGATCGGCAGGCGGCTGTTCCGTTCGACGTTCCTCGGGTGCCTCGCGGGCGCGCTGATGGCCGTGGACGGCCTGCACTTCGTGATGAGCCGCACGGCGCTGCTCGACCAGGTGCTGATGTTCTTCGTGCTGGCGGCGTTCGGCTCTCTGCTGATCGACCGCGACCGGGCGAGACGGCGGTTCGCGGACGCGCTCCCGGTCGACGCGGAGGGCGTGCTGCGTCCGGGCCCGCGGATCGCTGAGACCCTGCGGCTGGGCCCGCGGCCCTGGCGGATCGCCTCGGCGGTGATGCTGGGCCTGGCGATCGGCACGAAGTGGAACGGCCTGTACTTCCTGGCCGCGTTCGGTCTGATGACGCTGCTGTGGGACGCGGGCGCGCGAAAGACGGCCGGTGCGGTCCGCCCGTACGTGGCGGTGCTGAGGCGCGACCTCCTCCCGGCCCTCGTCGGTCTGCCGGTGGCGGTCGCCACGTACATCGCCTCCTGGTCCGGCTGGATCTTCACGGACAAGGGCTACTTCCGGGACTGGGCGGCGACGGCGGGCGACGACAGCCCCTGGAGCGTGGTGTTCCCCGACTGGTGGCGGAGCCTGTGGCACTACGAGACCGAGGTCTACAGCTTCCACGTCAATCTGACGTCCGGTCACACCTACGAGTCCAACCCGTGGAGCTGGATCGTCCTGGGCCGTCCGGTCTCCTACTTCTACGAGGACCCGGCGGCGGGAACCGCGGGCTGCCCCGTGACCGCCACCGAGAAGTGCGCACGCGAGGTCCTGGCGATCGGCACTCCCGTACTGTGGTGGATCGCCTGCTTGGCCGTCGTCTACGCGCTGTGGCGCTGGGCCTTCCGCCGCGACTGGCGCGCGGGAGCGATCGCCTGCGGGATCGCGGCGGGCTGGCTGCCGTGGTTCCTCTACCAGGAGCGGACGATCTTCATCTTCTACGCGGTCGTCTTCGTCCCGTTCCTGTGCCTGGCCGTCGCGATGTTCCTGGGCGCGATCATCGGCCCGGCCCAGCGCACCGGCGTCCCCGCCGCCCCACCGGAACAGGGCTTCGCCCCCGGAGAGCGCCGCAGGACGGTGGGCGCGGTCACGGCCGGCGTGCTGGTGCTGCTCGTCATCTGGAACTTCATCTACTTCTGGCCGCTGTTCACGGGCGATCCGATCCCGATGGACGACTGGCGGGCCCGGATGTGGCTGGACACCTGGGTCTAGCAGGCACGACGGTGGTCCCGGCGCGTGGTGGTGCCGGGGCCGCCGTGGTCGTCGACGGGTGTCTCCGGTCGCCCTGGGCCGTCGCTCTACGGCCCGGAGACGGCAGCCTCTCCATCTCCGAGAGCGGCAGACCCGCTTGTCGTTGACCACTCCTCCCCGGGCGGCCGCGTCGGAGGAGGCCCGAAAAGATCAGCCCCGCCGTTCGTTTGCGGCGGGCCGGAGCGGCAAGGTTCGGGTTGTGGGGGTCCCGACCTGGAGGACCAAATGATCATCCTCGGACTCATCCTTCTGATCATCGGGCTGGTCGCCGGCATCAACATCCTGTGGACCATCGGAATCATCCTGGTCGCCGTCGGAGCCCTGCTCTGGGTCCTCGGCGCGATGGGCCACGCGGTCGGCGGCCGACGCCACTTCTACTGAACAAAGCCGCTTCACCGAACGAACCGCTCCACTCAAGAGGCCCGCTTCACCGAACAGGCCCGTCCTTGCCGACCAGGCCAGTCCTTGCCGACCAGGCCGCCGAGTCATCGACCGCCATGGGGTTCACCGTCAGCGGGCCGCCGTGAGCGCCGCGACCGCCTGGGCGGTCCAGTGGCCCGCGGCGCCGGGACAGGCCGCGAGATAGGCGGCGATGTCGGACGCCGGCCACGCGCCGGCGTCCGACAGTCCCGCGACGAGATGGCGCAGATAGGCCGCGGACGGCCGGGTCCACTCCACGTCGTGGAGGGTCCAGGGGGCCGTGAAGGTCAGCACGGGCACTCCGTCCAGGACTCCCGGGCAGACGAGCGTCTCGTATCGCCCGCCGCCGAGTTCGGCCCTACCGCGTCCCAGCACCTCGGAGAGGTCCAGATCGCGCCCCGGCTCGCGGTACATCTCCTGGGCCACGAGGTCCGAGAACTGCCCGGCCGTCACCAGGTGCGCGCGGGCCCGGACCGTGCCGGGCTCGCCGGGGTCGTAGAAGGCCCGGCCGCCGCGCCAGACCGGGGAGTGGGTGGCGAAGTACAGCGTGCCCGGCAGTTCCACCGGTACGGAAGCCGCGGGCGGACGGGGGTCGCGGCAGCCCGGGTAGGTCCGCGCGGCGCCGCGCGGGCGGCCGCCGGTGAGGTAGTGCGACAGCCGCTCCAGATGCGTGTTGGAGCCGTAGGCGGTGTACCAGACGGTGTCCGACGACCGATCACCGGGCGGCGTCGTCGTGTCGATGGTGCGTGTGCGGTTCATGGCCCTTGCCCTACCCGGTACGACGGCACGGTCCGGTAACGCCCGTCTCCTGGCTCACTCCTGTCCCGTAGAGTGCCCGCTGGATACTCTTGAACGCGTTCAAGGTCCTCAGGGGGGGCCACGGGGAGGGACTGCGGCATGCGCAGTGGAGCCAGGATCGCCGTCGTGGGCGGTGTGTTCGTGCTGTTCGCGGGCGGGGTGGGGTACGGCGCCCACAACGTCCTGAGCGGCGGTGACGACGGCGGTACGGAGTCGAGGTCCGGTGCCGTCACGAAGAGCTCGGGTCCGCCGAGTGCCGAGGAGGTCCGCACGACCGCCGAGGACTTCCTCGCCGCCTGGGCGTCCGGGGAGGCACCACGGGCCGCGCAGCTCACCAACAACGCCGCCGAGGCGGAGCCCCTGCTCAGCTCGTTCCGCGACGGGGCCCACGTCAGCGCGGTGACGATGAAGCAGGGCAAGCCGGTCGGGCCGAAGGTGCCGTTCACGGTCAGCGCCACGGTGTCCTACGAGGGCGCCAGCAAGCCCTGGACGTACACCTCGGAGCTCACGGTCGTCCGCGGTCTGACCACCGGCCGTCCGCTCGTCGACTGGGCCCCTTCCGTCGTCCACCCGCAGCTCGACAAGCAGGAACGGCTGAAGACGGGCCCCGCGGCCGCGCCGCCGATCAGGGCCGTGGACCGCAGGGGCAGGGAACTGACGAAGGAGAAGTACCCCTCGCTCGGCCCGGTGCTCGACCAACTGCGGCAGAGGTACGGGGACGAGGCGGGCGGCAAGGCGGGAGTCGAGCTGGTCATCAGCCCGCCGGACGGCGCGGACACCACCCTGCTGACGCTGTCCGAGGGAGAGCCGGGCGAGCTGCCGACCACGCTCGATGCGGACGTCCAGGCGGCGGCCGAGAAGGCCGTGAAGCGGCACAGCGAGGCGTCGGTCGTCGCGATCAAGCCGAGCACGGGAGAGATACGCGCGGTGGCCAACAACCGCAGGGACGGCTTCGACGCGGCGCTCGGAGGACAGCAGGCGCCCGGTTCGACGATGAAGATCGTGACGGCCGCGCTCCTGCTGGACAAGGGGCTGGCTGCCGCCGACCGGAAGGCGGAATGCCCGAAGGAGGCGATGTACCAGGGGCGGACCTTCCACAACCTGGGCCACTTCGACATCCCCGACGGAACGTTCACCCAGAGCTTCGCGCGCTCCTGCAACACGGCCTTCGTCAAGCTGATCGACGACGTCCACGACGACACGGCGCTGTCGAAGCTGGCCCGGGACGCCTTCGGCATCGGGCTCGACTGGAGCACCGGGGTGCAGACCTTCGACGGCTCGGTGCCGGAGGGCAGCGGCGGCGAGGCGGCCGCGCAGTACATCGGCCAGGGCACGGTCCAGATGAACGCGCTGACGGTCGCCTCCGTCGCCGCCACGGCCAAGAACGGCGGCTTCCGGCAGCCCGTCATCGTGCCGCGCTCGCTGGACGGCCGTGAACTGGCCACCGCAAACCGGCAGTTGTCGGGATCGGTGTGGCGCCAGCTGAGGGACATGATGCGGGCGACCGCCCAGTGGGGTTCCGGCGCGCAGGCGATGGCCGGAGTGCCCGGCGACAAGGGCGCGAAGACGGGGTCCGCGGAGGTGGACGGACAGGCCACGTCCAACAGCTGGTTCGCCGGGTTCGCCGGAGACCTGGCGGCGGCCGCGGTCGTGCAGTCGGGCGGACACGGCGGCGACGCGGCCGGGCCGCTGGTGGCGTCGGTGCTCAAGGCCGGCTGAGGGCGGGGCGGGGCCGGGCCGCGCCATGCGTCCCGGCCCGGATCGCTGGGTACCGTTCTTGACGAGTGCGTCGGGGGCGGCAAGTCCGTTGAAAGTCGAATGCGAGCCGAAAACCTCCGCCCATGCGACATGACGCCGCATGCGCCGATCACGCTGCCGAGCGGACCGCCCTGACCAGAGCCTGCGCCCGGGGGTCGGCGGTGACTCCCTTGCGCATGCCGTTGGTGACGTAGCCGAGGGCGGTGCCGGACTCCGGGTCGGCGAAGCCGAGCGATCCGCCGCGGCCCGGGTGGCCGAAGGAACCGGGACCCAGCAGCGGGCAGGCCGGCCCGTGGAGCATGTAGCCGAGGCCGAAGCGGGTGCCGACGACGAGGACGCGGTCGGGGCCCGTGGACTCCTCGGTACGGGCGAGGGTGAGCGTGGCGGGGGCGAAGAGCCGGTGGCCGTCGACCGCGCCGATCGTCGCCGCGTAGAAGCGGGCCAGAGCGCGGGCGGTGGAGACGCCGTTGGACGCGGGGAGTTCGGCGGCGCGGTAGGCGGGGTCGTTCTCGTCGGGCATCGGGTCGATGGCGCCGAAGGCCCGGCGGGTGAGGGAGTCCGGGTCGCGGTACGCCTCGGCCACGGAACGTTTGGGGCGCAGTTTCAGCCCGCCGCCGGAGGCCGTGGGCGGTTCCTCGATCCGTCCGATCCGGCCGGTGCGGTGGGCCTCGTCGTCGGGGACGCCGATCCAGAAGTCCAGGCCGAGCGGGCGGGCGATCTCCTCGGCGGTCCAGCGGCCGATCGTGCGTCCGGTGACCCTGCGTACGAGTTCCGACAGCAGCCAGCTGTAGGTCTGGGCGTGGTAGCCGTGATCGGCACCGGGGTCCCAGGCGGGGGCCTGGGCGGCGACGGCGCGCGCCCCGGTCGTGCCGTCGGCGGCCTCCGCCGGGGTGAGCGGCCGGTCGAGCGCGGGCACTCCGGCCCGGTGGGACAGCAGATGCCGTACGAGCGCGCGTTCCTTGCCCGCGGCCTTGAACTCCGGCCAGTACGTGCCGACGGGGGCGTCCAGGTCGAGCTGTCCGCGCTGGTGCAGCAGCAGCGGTACGGCGGCGGCGAAGCCCTTGGTGGCCGAGCGGACGACCTGCGCGGTATCCACGGCCCACGGCTCGGCGCCGTCCACGTCCCGGGTGCCGCCCCAGAGGTCGACGACCTTCACTCCGTCCTTGTAGACGGCTACGGCGGCGCCGCGCTCTCCGCGCGCCTCGAAGTTGCGTATGAACGCGTCCCGGACGGGCTCGAAGCCTTCCGCAACCGTGCCCTGGACGTCCACGTCCACCTCTCCCTGCTGTTCCGGCCTGCCCCTAGCCCCACCATGGTGCAACGTGCCGGGACGTGACCGGAATTCCGGGTCGGCCCCGGGCCGGCGGGGCGGGCGTCGGACGCCGCCTGCGATGCCGGGCCGGTGCGGCGGGCCCCGGGAGCCCGCCGCACGCTCACGCGCCCGTCGTCACTGCCCGGGGATCGAAGCCGAAGGGCAGCTCGAGCCGGTGCGCGCGCATCAGGTCGGGATCGGCGAGCAGGTCCTGGGTGCGCCCGTCGGCGGCGATCACGCCCTCACTGAGGATCACCGAACGCGGGCACAGCTCCAGGGCGTACGGCAGATCGTGCGTGACCATCAGGACGGTGACGTCCAACGAGCGCAGGATGTCGGCGAGTTCACGACGGGACGCCGGATCCAGATTGGACGAGGGTTCGTCGAGGACGAGGATCTCCGGCTCCATGGCGAGGACGGTCGCGACCGCCACCCGGCGCCGCTGTCCGAAGGAGAGGTGGTGTGGCGGCCGCTCCAGGTAGTCCGACATCCCCACCCGGTCGAGCGCCGTGCGGACCCGCCTCTCCAGCTCCTCCCCGCGCAGCCCGGCCGCCGCCGGACCGAAGGCGACGTCCTCCCGGACGGTCGGCATGAACAACTGGTCGTCCGGGTCCTGGAAGACGATGCCGACCTTCCGCCGGATCTCTGCCATGTGCTGCCGGCCGACGGGCAGCCCGGCGACGGCGACCGTGCCGGCACCGCCGGCGAGGATGCCGTTGAGGTGGAGGACGAGGGTGGTCTTGCCGGCACCGTTGGGGCCGAGCAGGGCGACGCGCTCGCCGCGGCCGACGGTCAGATCGACGCCGAAGAGGGCCTGGTGGCCGTCGGGGTACGCGTACGCCAGCCCTCGGACGTCGAGGGACGGCGGGACGGCGGCTGCCGGGGGGAGCGAGGTCATAGGGTCCAGCCAAGCAGACAGACGGCGAGCGCCGAGAACGGGAGGGCGGCGGCGTACGCCCACTGCGCCCGGGACGCGGTCACCTCGTCGATGACGGGCATGGTGCCGGTGTAGCCGCGGCTGACCATCGCCAGGTGCACCCGCTCGCCGCGCTCGTAGGAGCGGATGAAGAGCGCACCCGCGGACTTGGCGAGCACACCCCAGTGGCGCACCCCGCGGGCCTCGAACCCGCGCGAGCGCCGGGCGACGGACATCCGCCGCATCTCGTCGGCGATGACGTCGCCGTAGCGGATCATGAAGGACGCGATCTGCACCATCAGCGGCGGCATCCTCAGCCGCTGCATTCCGAGGAGCAGGGACCGCAGCTCGGTGGTCGAGGCGAGGAGGACGGAGGTGGCGACGCCCAGCGTCCCCTTGGCGAGGATGTTCCAGGCGCCCCACAGTCCGGGCACGGAGAGGGAGATGCCGAGCCATTCGGTGCGTTCGCCCGGCACCACGAACGGCATGAGCAGCGCGAAGGCGACGAACGGGATCTCGATCACCAGCCGGCGCAGTACGAAGCCCGCCGGGATCCGGGCCGCCGCGGCGACCAGGGCCAGCAGCAGCGCGTACAGGCCGAAGGCCCAGACCGCCTCGCGCGGGGTGGAGACCACCACCAGCACGAAGCAGAGGGCGGCGGCGATCTTGCAGTGCGACGGCAGCCGGTGGACCGGCGACTCACCGTGCCGGTACAGCTTGTGGGCGTGGCCAGTGCTCATTCTCCCGCTTCCGCTTCCTCAGCCCCGTACGGTTTCCTTCGCGGCCCCGGCGTTGTCGCCGCGGCGGCGGACGACGATGAACACACCCGTGCCCACCACCAGCGTGGCTCCGACGCCGATCACTCCCGCCAGGCCGCCGGAGACCCGCGCGTTCTCGACGCCGCCGACGCCGTAGTCGGCGAGCGGGGAGTCGGCGGTGGCGTGGTCCTCCACCTTCTCGTCGATGCCCTTGTCGGCGGCGACCCGCTCCAGTCCGTCGGGGTCGGCGGAGGCGTAGAAGGAGACGAACCCGGCGAGGACCAGGGAGATCACGAGGCCCGCGAACAGCACCGGGCGCGGTGAGCCGACGGGGGCCGGCGCCGACTCGGGCCGCGCGTCGACCAGTTCACCGTCCACACGCAGCTTGAGCGGCGCCGACAGCCCGCGGGCACCGTGTACGAGGTCCGGCCGCACGGCGAGGACGGCGCCGACGGTCGCCGCGGTGATGGCGGCCTCGCCGATGCCGATGAGGATGTGGACCCCGGTCATGGCGCCGAGGACCGTGCCGATCGGCACGTCGGTCGTGCCGCCGAGCGCGTAGAGGAGTGTGAAGGCCACGGCGGACGCCGGCACGGACACCAGGGCGGCGAGGAACGTGGCGACCGTCACCGACCTGCGCTTCTTCGGCAGCATCCGTATCAGCGCACGGAACAGGGTGTAGGCGACGACGACCGTGACCACGCCCATGAGCAGGATGTTGACGCCGAGCGCCGTCAGACCGCCGTCCGCGAAGAGCACGCCCTGCAGCAGCAGTACGACGGAGATGCACAGCACCCCCGTGTACGGCCCGACGAGGATCGCCGCCAGCGCCCCGCCCAGCAGATGGCCGCTGGTCCCGGCCGCGACCGGGAAGTTGAGCATCTGGACGGCGAAGACGAAGGCGGCGACGAGCCCCGCGAGCGGTGCGGTCCGGTCGACCCCGTGGCCGCCGGCGTGGGTGGCACTCCCGAGCTCCCGCCGGGCACCGCGCAGGCTCACGGCCACGGCACCGGCGGCGACGACCCCGGCCGCCGCGGAGACGGGGACATTGATGAATCCGTCGGGGACATGCATGGAGGGCTCCGCTTCCGGGGGCAGACCACATCGGCCTGGCTGGTCAACCGTCCGATGATGCGCCCTGTTGCGAACTCCTTGCAAGTGTGCCCCATCTGCAGATGCAAGCAAGGCGCCCAGGTCTTTCGATGGAAAATATGCGACATTGGATGACAAAGAGAACCAAAGGTGAGGAGCGTCCGATGTCCCACAGTGTCGAGAGCCCCTCTGTCGAAGAGCATGCGAAGGCCCGGATCATCAACGACGCCCCTCACTACCGATCGGTGCCCGTGGCCCTCCGCTACGCGCCCGGAACGGACCCCGACGCCGTGCGGTGCGTCTTCCCGAGCGGCGTCGAATGGGCGTTCCGCCGCGAACTGCTGGAGACGGGGCTGCGCGCTCCCGCGCGTCGCGGTCCGGTCGCCGTCTGGCCGTGCGGCCGCGCCCAGGTGGTCGTCGAGTTCCACTCACCGGACGGTGTGGCGGTGATCCAGTTCGACACCCGCCCCCTCGTACGCTTCCTGCGCCGCACCCACGCGGAAGCGGCCGCTCCCGCCACCAGGGTGTGACGGACGCGGCCACCGCGCCTGCCGGCTCACGGGCGCCCACCGGCCGACGACCGGTGGGCGCCCGTTCGTTCTCGCGCCCCGGACCCGCCCGGGACCACGTCCGGCCGAGCAGGCGCCACGCGCCGGGCGGACCCGGGCGATGCCCGGGCCGGCCGTGGACGTGCCACACACCGGTCCGGGCGGGCGCTCAGGCGCCGACCAGTTCCCGCTCCTTGCCTCCGCCACCCGCCGGGTCGTCCGCGCCACCCAGCTTCTCGCCCTCGACGTCCACGCTCGGCAGCACGCGGTCCAGCCAGCGCGGCAGCCACCAGGCCTTGCCGCCCAGCAGTGCGAGCACCGCCGGCACGATCGCCATCCGGACCACGAAGGCGTCGAAGAAGACCGCGATGGCGAGACCGAAGCCGATCATCTTCACCATCTGCTCGCTGGAGCCGATGAAGCCCGCGAACACCGCGATCATGATCACCGCGGCGGCGGTGACCACCCGGGCACCGTGCCGGAAACCGGTGACGATCGCCTGGCCGGGCCGCTCGCCGTGCACGAACGCCTCGCGCATCCGCGTCACCAGGAACACCTCGTAGTCCATGGCGAGACCGAAGACGACACCCACCATGAAGATCGGCATCATCGACATGATCGGGCCGGTCTGCTCGACGCCGAACAGCGAGCCGAGCCAGCCCCACTGGAAGACCGCGACAACCGCACCGAGGGCGGCGACCACCGAGAGCAGGAAGCCGAGTGCCGCCTTCAGGGGCACGAGGACGGACCGGAAGACCACCATCAGCAGCAGGAAGGCCAGACCGACGACCAGCGCCAGATAGGGCACCAGCGCGTCGTTCATCCGCTGCGAGAAGTCGATGTTCATCGCCGTGGCACCGGTGACGTGCACGTTGTCGCCGCTGGTCTCGCGGATCGTGTGGACGAGGTCCTCGGTCTCCGTGGAGCTGGGCCGGTCCTCCGGGATCACCGTGATCATCGCCGTGTCGCCGGCCTTGTTGTACGTGGCCGGGGTGACGGCCGCGACGCCGTCGAGCCCCGCGATCTCCTTCGCCGTGCGGTCCGCGGCGGCCTTGTCGCCGTCGACGACGATGAGCAGCGGCCCGTTGAAGCCGGGGCCGAAGCCTTCGGAGAGCAGGTCGTATGCCTTGCGCTGGGTGGTGCTGGTGGGCTGGGAACCGTCGTCCGGCAGCCCCATCTCGAGCGAGGCGGCCGGCACGGCCACGGCGCCGAGACCCACGACTCCGGCGAGCAGCACGGCGACCGGGCGGCGCAGCACGAACCGGGCCCACCGAGTGCCCATGTTGGGCTTGTCGCCCGCCTGCGCGGTCAGCTTGCGCGCCTTGCGGCCCAGCACCCGCCTGCCGGCGAAGCCGAGCAGGGCCGGGATCAGGGTGAGGGCGATGAGCACGGCGATGGCGACGGTACCGGCGGCCGCGAAGCCCATCTTGCTCAGCATGGGGATGTTGACGACGGCCAGGCCGACGAGGGCGATGACCACGGTCAGTCCGGCGAAGACGACGGCGGAGCCGGCCGTGCCGGTGGCCCGTCCCGCGGCCTCCTCGTGGTCGCGCCCCTCGGCCAGCTCGGCCCGGTAGCGGGAGACGATGAAGAGCGCGTAGTCGATGCCGACGGCGAGACCGATCATCGTGGCCAGGGTGGCCGTGGTGGAGCCCAGGTCGAGGGTGCTCGCGAGCGCCGTGATGGTGGAGACGCCGATGCCGACGCCGATGATGGCGGTGAGCAGCGGCAGACCGGCCGCGACCAGCGAGCCGAAGGTGATCACGAGGACCACCGCGGCGACGCCGACGCCGATGACCTCGGACGCGCCGGTCTCGGGGGCGGCCTGCAGTGCGTCGCCGCCGATCTCGACGGTCAGCCCGGCGCCCTCGGCCTTCTCACCTGCCTCGGTGAGGGCCTCGCGGTCCTTCTCGGCCAGCTCCATGCCGCTGACCTTGTAGGAGACCTGGGTGTAGGCGATGGTTCCGTCCCGGCTGATCGCCTTGGCCCGGTACGGGTCGACGACCGAGGCGACCTGGTCCGAACCGGACTCGAGTGCGGCGACGGCCTTCTCGACCTCGGCCCGGTTTGCGGGGTCCGTCATCTTCTCGCCCTCGGGCGCCTTGAAGACGACGCGGGCGGTCGCTCCGTCGACGCTGGTGCCCGGGAAGCGCTCGTCGAGCAGGTCGAAGGCCTTCTGGGCCTCCGTACCCGGTATGGAGAAGGAACTGGACGCGGCGGTCGGCGCGGAGGAGGCGGCGACGCCGGCGAGGGCGAACAGCGCCACCCACAGCAACGCAACGAGCCGTCGGCGCCGGAAGGCGAACCGTCCGAGTTTGTAGAGGAATGTGGCCACGAGATGGGTCTCCCGGTCAGGTCGTTGGGGCGGATGGGCAGGCTTCACCAGCCCGACGACGTGAGCGGTGCGCGTCAGGTGGGGCTTTGCGGAATGCGGGGCGGGGAGGGTGCAGCGGGGAGGGTGCGGCGCGGGGACAGGGAGGGGACGTCAGTCGCCGTCGGCGGGGACACCCAGGGCGGGGAGCACGACGGCGTCCAGGTACCCGTGCAGGAAGCCCTGGCACATGGGCTCGTCCTTGATCAGCGGATGGGCCACGAACGCGCCCACCAGCATGTGCGACAGGTACTTCAGGGCGGGGTTGTCCGCGGAGATCTCACCGCGGCCGACGGCCCGCTGCAGCAGCACGTCGAGCCCGGTGATCTCCGGCTCGATGAACAGCTCGCGCAGCGCCTGCAGCAGATCGTCGTTCTCGTGGACCGCCCGGGCGAGGCCGCGCATCAGCGCGGTGTCCCGCTCCATCTGGCAGTCGTCGGACTGCGACACCATCTCGTGGAAGTCGCCGCGCAGACTGCCGGTGTCGATCCGGGAGATGTCCACCGGCTTGCTGTGCCGCAACGACATGGCGACCAGCTCGGGCTTGCTCCCCCACTGGCGGTAGAGGGTGGCCTTGCTGGAGCGGGTGCGGGCGGCCACGGCGTCCATGGTGAGGGCGTCGTAACCGACCTCGCGCAACAGGTCGAGCACGGCTTCGTACAGCTCGGCCTCGCGCTCGGGCGTGAGTCTGCTGCGTGCCATGACCCAACCTTCCGAACGAAACGGTTTCGTACAGTAAGACTGTACCCCCGCCGCCTACGAAACGAAACCGTTTCGTACGTGTGCCGGGCCACACCGCACCGCCCGGGTCGTCGCGGCCACCCCGAAGACGACGGGAAAGTCCGTCCCCACGAGTTGCCGGGCCCCCCGCACACGGAAAGCATTTAGGAGTGAGTGAAGACGTCGCGTATCTCCGCTTTCCGCATCTGCACGACGACTTGCTGTGCTTCGCGGCCGAGGACGATCTCTGGATCGCCCCCCTCGTCCCCGCGGGCCGGAGCCCCGGCCGGGCCTGGCGGCTCACCGTCGACCGGACCCGGATCGGACACCCCCGCTTCTCCCCGGACGGCAGCCTGATCGCCTACACGACCTGGCGCAGCCTGGACCCGGAGATCCATCTGGCACCGGTCGACGGCGGCCCGGCACGACGCCTCGGCTACTGGGGCTCGACCGACACCCGGGTCTGCGGCTGGGACCCGGACGGCAACATCCTCGCGGTCTCCTCGCACGGCCAGCCGTTCTCCTACTTCTCCTGGGCCTACAAGGTGCCCACGGACGGCGACCCGGGAAAGCGCCTCCCCTGGGGGCCGGTCTCCGACATCGCCGTCGCCGGCGGCGAAGGACAGCACCGCACCCTGCTGCTCACGGGGAAGCCGCCGCACGAACCGGCCGGGTGGAAGCGCTACCGGGGCGGCGCGATGGGGCGCCTCTACCTGCACGGCGAACGGCTGCTGGCCGACATCGGCGGCCATCTCGACTGCCCGATGTTCGTGAACGGCCGCATCGCGTTCCTCTCCGACCACGAGGGCGTCGGGAACCTCTACTCGTGCCTGCCCGACGGCACGGATCTGCGCCGCCACACCGACCATGACGCCTTCTACGCCCGGCACGCCTCCAGCGACGGCAGCCGGGTCGTCTACCAGTGCGCAGGCGACCTGTGGATCGTCGAGGACCTGGCGCCGGACTCCCGGCCGCGGAAGCTGGACGTCCGGCTCGGCGGCCCGCGCGCCGGACGGCGCCGCTACCAGGTCCCGGCCGCCAGCCACGTCGACGGGCTCTCCGTGGACACCACGGGCAGGGCGAGTGCCGTCGTCGTACGCGGCAGCCTCTACTGGCTGACCCACCGCGACGGCCCGGCGCGCACCATCGCCGACACCCCGGGCGTCCGGGTGCGGCTGCCGGTGATGCTCGGCAGCGGCGGCGGACAGGTCGCGTACGTCACCGACGCCGACGGGGAGGACGCCGTCGAGATCGCGTACCTGCCCCGGGCCAGCGGCGACCGGCCGCCCCGGAGACTGGCCACCGGCCGACTGGGCCGGGTGCTGGAGATGGTCTCGGACCCGGCCGGGGAGCGGCTCGCGATCGCTTCGCACGACGGGCGGCTGCTGCTCCTCGCGGTGGCGGAAGTGGAGACCGGGGCGGAGCGGGTGCGGAGGACGGGGGACGAGGGGGACGCCGGGGAAGCGTCCGCGACCGACGGGGCGGACGGAACGGGGGCGCACGGAACGGGGGCGCCGAGGCACGACGACGCCGGGGACGGAGCGGACGGAACAGGGGCTTCCGGCGGCTCGGAAGCCGGCTCCACCGCCGAACCCGGCGGGACGGACCCCGGCTCCACCCACGAACCCGGCGGCACCGCCGGCACCGTCGAGGACCTCGTCACCGAGCTGATCCGCTCCGACAACGGGCCGGTCCGCGATCTCGCCTTCTCCCCCCTCGGGAACTGGCTCACCTGGTCCCACCCGTTCATCGGCCGCTCCCTGCGACAGATCAAGATGGCCCGTATCGACGGCCCCGGCCCACGCACCGTCGTCGACGTGACCAACGGCCGCTTCGAGGACGAGTCCCCCGTCTTCACCCGCGACGGCCGCTATCTGGCCTTCCTTTCCTGGCGCGGCTTCGACCCCGTGTACGACGTGCACACCGGCGACCTGTCCTTCCCGCTGGGCTGCCGCCCCTACCTCGTACCGCTGTCGTCCGCCACGCCCTCGCCGTTCGCGCTGCTGCCCGACGGACGGCCCGCGGCGGGCGGGCTGGACCCCACCGAGGCCGACGTGGGGGAGGGCGCGGCGATGGTGGAGGTGGAGGGACTGGAGAGCCGGGTCACACCGTTCCCCGTGGCCGCGTCCAAGTACTCGTCCCTGCACCCCGTCGCGGGCGGCGGTCTGGTCTGGCTGCGGTGGCCGATCTCGGGCGCCCTCGGCGAGACGTTCGCCAACCCCGCCGACCCCTCGCACCGGCCGACCCTGGAGTACTTCGACATCCCCAAGGCCCGCAGGACCGAACTCGTCGCGCACCTCGACTGGTTCGCGGTCAGCGGCGACGGCTCCCGGCTGGTGCTCTTCGACGACGGGGAGCTGCGTGCCGTGCCCGCGACCGAGTCCGGCGACAGCGACTCCACGGTGTACCTCGACATGCGCCGGATCCTGCACGAGGTGGACCCGCCCGCGGAGTGGCGCGGGGCGTACGAGGAGGCCGGCCGGCTCATCCGGGACTACTACTGGGACCCGGGCATGTGCGGGATCGACTGGAGCGGGGTGCTGGACCAGTACCGTCCGCTGCTCGAACGGGTCGCGTCCCCCGACGAGTTCGCCGACCTGCTCCGCGAGGTGCTCGGCGAGCTGGGCACCTCGCACGCCTACGTCACCCCGGCGCGCCGCAACGAGGGGCCTCCCCACTACCAGCGGGCGATGGGCCTGCTCGGCGCCAACCTGGCACGCAGGGAGGAGGGCTGGACCGTCGTGCGGATCCTGCCCGGCGACTCCTCGGACTCCAAGGCGCGTTCCCCGCTCGCCGGCACCGGCATTCGCGAGGGGGCCGTGCTGACCCATGTCGACGGACGTCCGGTGGACCGGGTGACCGGCCCGTACCCGCTGCTGTCCGCGGCGGGCGGGACGACCGTGGAGCTGACCTTCCGGCCGGCCGAGGGCGAGGGCCGGCCGCGGCGGGTGGCGGTCGTGCCGCTGATCGACGAGCGCCCCCTGCGTTATCAGGACTGGGTCGCCAAACGGCGCGCGGTCGTACGGGAGATGAGCGGCGGCGAGTGCGGTTACCTCCACATCCCGGACCTCGGCGGTTCCGGCTGGGCGCAGTTCAACCGCGATGTGCGGATGGAGGTGTCCCGGCCGTCGCTGATCGTGGACGTGCGCGGCAACGCGGGCGGTCACATCAGCGAGTTGGTCATCGAGCAGCTGAGCCGCACGATCCTGGGCTGGGACCTGACGCGGAACGCGCAGCCGGTCTCGTACACCTCCAACGCCCCACGCGGACCGATCGTGGCGCTCGCGGACGAGGCGACCTCCTCCGACGGGGACATGATCACGGCGGCGATCAAACTGCTGGGCCTCGGTCCCGTGGTGGGTCAGCGCACCTGGGGCGGTGTGGTGGGGATGACCGGCCGACACCGGCTCGCGGACGGGACGGTGATCACGGTGCCGATGAACGCCGCCTGGTTCGAGGCATACGGCTGGTCCGTGGAGAACCACGGCGTGGAGCCGGACATCTTCGCCGAACGCCCGCCGCTCCACTGGGCCGAGGGCAAGCGCACCGACCTCGACACCGCGGTGCAGGTCGCGCTCGACCGGCTGGCGAAGGATCCGGCCAAGACGCCTCCGGGCTACGCGAACGTCCCCGACCGGCGCCGACCTCCGCTACCGCCGCGCCGTTGACCGCCGCACCGCCGTACCGCCATACCGACGCACCGACGCACCGACGCACCGACGCACCGACGCACCGACGACGATCGCGGGCCGGAGAGCGCACCTGCCGCCGGGCCTCACGGAAGCGGGCCACCCGGAGACCGAACCTGCCGCCGGGCCGCGGAACCCGGCCGCCCGGGACGACGGGCAAGGAGCCCGGGCCGTGGAACCGGACGGCCGGCGGCGGCGATCGGCCGTGGGAAAGGGGCGCACCCCGTGCACTGGGTGCGCCCCTTCCGGGTGCCTCGGACGTCAGGCGTCGTGGCGACGGTGCATCGGCTCGTCGCTCATCTCACGCTCCGGGCGGCGACGCTCCTGCCCGCGCTCCTGCCCGCGCTCCTGGCCACGCTCCTGGCCTCGCTCCTGCGGGGGGCGCTGCTGCGGCCGCTGCTGCGGCGAGCGCTGCGAAGCCTCCTGCTTCGTGCCGGGCTTCTGCTTCGCCTGCTCCTTGAGCTGCTCCGCCTTGTCCTTGAACTGCTCCTGGATACCCATCTGGTTCACTCCTGGAAGGGTGTGGGGGACGGGGGCCGTTGGGCCGGCCCCCGGGGCCTCGACCAGACTGGCATGCAGGGACATTCCGCGCATTTCGATCAGTTACGCTCCGTACGCTCCCGCTCGTCAGCGGCCCCGCCGGCGCCCACGAGCCCCGTGCGGATACCGGTGAGCCGCGGTGCGAAACGCCTCATCTCCCGCTGCCCCACGATCCCGATGAGGCCCGGCAGGTATCCGCGGACCGACTGCATCCCGCGCAGCCACCACTGCGCGTAGACGTGGGCGGAGCGGCGTTCGACGCCGGCGACGATCCGGTCCACCGCGGGGCCGAGCGGGTACGTGCGGTTCGACGGCCACGGGAGCCGCTGCCGCAGCTCCCGCATCACGTCGTCCTGGTCGGCCCCGCGCACCATGTCCGTGTCGGTCCAGGACAGGTAGCCGACGCCCACCTTCACCCCCCTGTGGCCCACTTCGGCCCGCAGGCTGTGCGCGAAGGCCTCGGCCCCCGACTTGGAGGCGCAGTACGCCGTCATCATCGGCGCCGGGGTGATCGCGGCGAGCGAGGCGATCTGGAGGAAGTAGCCGCGGGACTCGATCAGGACCGGCAGGAAGGCCCGGCAGGTGACCGCGCTCCCGATGAGATTGACCTCGACGACCCGCCGCCACGCCGCCGGGTCGGAGTCCGCGAACGGACCCCCCGACGCCACACCGGCGTTGGCGACGACGATGTCGACCTTGCCGAAGCGCTCCTTGACCTCGCGGGCCACGCGTGTCATCGCCTCGTGGTCGGTGACGTCGGCGTGCCAGTGCTCGCACTCGGTGTGCAACCGCCCCGCGACCGCCTTCAGTTCGTCCGGCTCCAGGCCGACGAGCGCGATCCTCGCCCCGCGCGCGGAGAGCTTGCGGGCCAACAACTCGCCCACACCACGGGCGGCCCCGGTGACGACGGCGACCTGCCCTTCGAGACCGACCCTGGTCATGCGTTCTCCTCCTGCTTCCTGCGGGCGTCGGGCAGCGCTGGGGCGGTCCGCCGCAGCTGGTTGTCCGCCAGCCTCCTGATCTCCGCGGTGACCGCCTCCGGGGCCTCCACGGGGGTCATGTGCCCCATGCCGGCGAGTTCGGTGAGTCCCACGCACTCGGGCAGGGACGCGGCGAGCGCGCGGGCGTGGACGATCGGCGTGAGCCGGTCCGCGGTGCCCGCGACGACGGCCGTGGGCAGTCTCATCTCCCGGACCCCGGCGTCGAGATCGAGCCCGGCGAGGACACGCGCCCAGGCCACCCGGGTCGGGCGCGGACAGGCGTGCACGATACGGGCGCACTCGGTGACCCGCTCCGGCGCCGTGCCCGGGCCCATCGTCGCGTAGCGCAGGATCCCCTTCGAGACCGGTGTGACCGGTCCGAGCGGGGCGCGCGAGCCGAGGATCGCCCCGGTGAGTCGGGTCCGGAGCCCGCCCGCCCGCATCGGCACAACCAGCGACTCGGCGACGAGCCGTGAACTGCCGGTGCTGCACAGCACTGCGGCCGCGGCGTGCTCGGCGAACCCCGGCCGGCCGGCGGCCGCCATGAGCGTCATCCCGCCCATGGAGTGCCCGGCGAGCACGGCCCGCTCGCCCGGCTCCAGCGCGGCGGTGAGTACCGCCTCCAGATCGTCGGCGAGCGCCTCGGTGGTGTGCCCGGCCCTCGCGACGGCGGGCGTGCGACCGTGCCCTCGCTGGTCGTAGGCGACGACCCGGTGGTCGGCGGCCAACTCCCTGATCTGCGCCGCCCAGAAGTGGGTGGAGCAGGTCCAGCCGTGGGCGAGCACGACGGCGGGCGCTCCGGCGGGGCCGTGCACCTCCACGTGGAGGCGGGAGCCGTCGGCGGAGACCGCGGTGAGTTCGCGGGCGGGGACGGGCGGGGACGGGGCCGTCGCGAACCTCTTGAGGAGCCGGCTCATGCGCTCTCCTCCCCCACCGCCGCCGCGACGGCTCCGGCGCCCCCGGCCACCGGGTCCGCCGCCGCGGTGCGTGGGGCGCGGACCACCTCGTACTCGGCGAGGTCGACCCTGCGCGTCTGCCGCCGGAACTCCCTCGTCGTGCCGGGCCAGATGGTGGTGTTGCGGCCGCTCGCGTCGAGGTACCAGCTGGTGCATCCGCCGGTGTTCCAGACGGTCCGCCTCATCCGCTCCTGGACCCGCCGGTTCCATGCGTGGACGGCGGACGGCCGTGCGCCGAGCGCGACCCGTCCCCCGAGGACGTCGAGTTGACGGAGGTAGTCGGCCATGTAGTTCAGCTGGGACTCGATCATCAGGATCATCGAGCTGTTCCCGAGGCCGGTGTTCGGGCCGATGATCGTCATCCAGTTGGGGAAGCCGGCGGCGGTCGCGCCGCGCAGCGACTCCATGCCGTCCTTCCAGCTCTCGGCGAGGGTGACGCCCTCCGCACCCACCACCCGGTCGGCGATCGGCATGTCGGTGACGTGGAAGCCGGTGCCGAGCACGATCGCGTCGACCTCGACCTCCGTGCCGTCGGCGGACACGACGGTGGAGCCCCGCACCTCGGTCAGTCCGGAGGCGACGACGTCGACGTTGGGCCGTGCGAGCGCAGGATAGTAGTCGCTGGACAGCAGGATCCGCTTGCAGCCGATGCGGTACGACGGCGTCAGCTTCGCCCGCAGCGCCGGGTCCTTGATGGACTTGGCCATGTTGGCCTTCGCCAGCGACTCGATCAGGCCGAGCTGCTTCGGCCGCTTGGTGAACGCGCTGACCTGCAGCTCCCGGATACCCCACAGCAGTCCGCGGCGTGCGGCCCCGGTGAGCGGCAGTTGCCGGTGCAGCCGGCGCTCACCGGCGCCGATCGCCCGGTCCATGCGGGGCATCACCCAGGGCGCGGTGCGCTGGAACAGGGTCAGTTTCGCCACCAGGGGCTGGATCGACGGCACGATCTGGATCGCGGACGCCCCGGTCCCGATCACCGCGACCCGTTTGCCGCGCAGGTCGTAGTCGTGGTCCCAGCGCGCCGAGTGGAAGACCTTGCCCGGGAATCCGTCGAGTCCGGGGATCTCGGGCGTCTTGGGGTCGGACAGCGGGCCGGTCGCGGAGACCACGACGTCGGCGGTGAACGCGCCCCGCGAGGTCTCGATCTCCCAGTGCAGTTCGGCCGTGTTCCAGCGCATCATGAGCACGTCGTGACCGAAACGGATGTGCGGGCGGATTCCGAAGACGTCGGTGACGCGCTCCAGGTACGCCCGGATGTGCTCCTGCCCGGAGAAGGTCCGGGGCCAGTCGGGGTTGGGCGCGAACGAGAACGAGTAGAGATGGGAGGGCACGTCGCAGGCGCAGCCCGGGTAGCTGTTGTCCCGCCAGGTCCCGCCGACCGAGTCGGCCCGCTCCAGGACGACGAAGTCGGTGATCCCCTCGCGGCGCAGCCGGACGGCGGCGCCGAGGCCGCCGAATCCGGATCCGATCACCGCCACTCGCACGTGCTCGCACTGCTGGTCCATGCCGCCGCCTCCCGCAGACAGACTTCCGCCGAACCGTGCCAGCAATCACTGGCACGATGGGAGGGTAGAGCCTGGCGCATACCGAGCGGTAGGGGTGGAACCGAACAAGTTACCGGCGGTACAACATAGGCTTGCGGACGTGACGGACGAGCAGCGGCCGGATCGCGAAATCCGCGAGTACCGCATGGAGGAGCTGGCCGAGGAGGCCGGCATCACGGTGCGCACCCTGCGCTTCTACCGCGAGCGGGGACTCATACCCCCGCCCCGCAGGGAGGGCCGGATCGCCTGGTACGACGCCCACCATCTGGCCCGGCTGCGCACCATCGCGGCCCTGCTCGAACGCGGTCACACCCTCAGTGGAATCGCCGATCTGGCGTCCGCCTTCGACAGCGGCCGCGACGTCGGCGAGGTGCTGGGCCTCGGCGAGCCGACCGAGGAGACGCCGGTCCGGCTGACCCCGGAGGACCTGGCCGACTACTTCGAGGGCGAGGTCACCCCCGAGAACCTCGTGACGGCGCTCGACCTCGGCTATCTGGCCACCGACGGCGACGAGATCGTCCACATCAGCCGCCGGCTGCTCGACGTCTCCTCCGCGCTGGTGAAGGAGGGGGTGCCCCTTTCCGCGGTCCTCGCGGCGGGCCGCGAGGTGCGCGGCCACGCGGAGGCGCTGGCGTCGCTCTTCGTCGAACTGCTGCGCTCCCACGCGGCGGAGGGGGACGCCCAGCGGCTGCGCCCGCTGGCGAAGAGCGTGGTGGAGGCGGAACTCTCCATGGCGATGGACCGCCTGCTGCGCGACACGTGACAGGCGGACCCGGCCGTCCGCCGGCCAACCGCGGGCCCGCCGGGCCCTCCCCCGGCACGGTGGAGCCCCGGCCGCGCGCGGGCGCACCGCCCGAGCGGGCACAGGCGGCAGATCAGGGTGCTGCGGCCCCCCGGCGCGTGCGTGCGCACCGCCCGCGAAACCCCGGGGCCGGGGGTGCGCCTCGACGGCCGGCGCCTGAGCACCGGTCCGGCGCTACAGCTCGAACACCGCCGTCACCGGCGCATGGTCGCTCCATCGCTCGGCATGGCTCGCCGCGCGCTCCACGTACGCCTTCACGCACTTGTCCGCGAGCCGGGGTGTGGCCACCAGCAGGTCGATGCGCCAGCCCGTGTCGTTGTCGAAGGCGCGCCCCCGGTAGGACCACCACGAGTACGGGCCCTCCTGCCCGGGGTGCATGGCACGGACGACGTCCACGTAGCCGGCGCCGGTCCCGCCGTCGCCGTACACACGGCCGAGCCACTCGCGCTCCTCCGGCAGGAATCCGGAGTTCTTCCTGTTGCCCCGCCAGTTCCTGAGATCGGCCTCCTGGTGGGCGATGTTCCAGTCACCGCAGACCAGCACCTCGCGGCCGTCGGCGGCCGCCCGTTCCGCGAGGCCCTTCAGATACGGCAGGAAGGCGTCCATGAAGCGGTACTTCTCCTCCTGGCGCTCGGTCCCGACCTCTCCCGACGGGAGATAGAGACTGGCCACCGTGACGCCGGGCAGGTCGACCTCCACATAGCGCCCGCTGCCGTCGAACTCCTCGCTGCCGAAGCCGGTCCGGACCGCGTCCGGCTCGCGCCGGGTGAGGACGGAGACACCGGCGCGGCCCTTGGCGGCGGCCGGGACGTGGACCGCGTGCCAGCCGTCGGGGCTGCGCACCTCGTCGGGGAGCTGATGGGCCTCGGCCCGTACCTCCTGGAGGCACACCACATCGGCGGAGGTCCCGGCCAGCCACTCGACGAAGCCCTTCTTCGCGGCGGCCCGAAGCCCGTTCACATTCACGCTGGTCACAGTGAGCACCCCGGCACCCTATCCGAGGAAGCAGGGCTCGCATACATGTACGATTGAGCGCATGGATATCCGGCCGACGCCCTTCGACCACCCTGACGCGGTCAAACTCAACGACCAGGTGCAGCTGGAGTACGCCGCGCGCTACGGCGACGAGGGCGATGTCACACCGCTCGACCCGTCGATGTTCGCCCCGCCGCGCGGACTCTACCTCCTCGCGTACGACGGGCTGGGCCGCCCGGTCGCCACCGGCGGCTGGCGCACCCAGGACGAGAACGCCGAGGGGTACGCGGACGGCGACGCCGAGCTCAAGCGCATGTACGTCGTGCCCGAGGCGCGCGGCCTCGGTCTGGCGCGGCGCGTGCTCGCGGCGCTGGAGGAGGACGCCCGCGCGGCCGGCCGGACCCGCATGGTCCTGGAGACCGGCACCGCCCAGCCGGAGGCCATCGCGCTGTACACCTCCAGCGGTTACGAGCCGTGCGCCAAGTTCGGCCACTACCGCGAGTACGAGAACAGCCGCTGCTTCGCCAAACCGCTCGCCCCGCGATGACCGGCCGGGCTCCGGCG
The DNA here is from genome assembly GCF_040656535.1 of Streptomyces sp. NPDC049887. Classification (NCBI taxonomy): domain Bacteria; kingdom Bacillati; phylum Actinomycetota; class Actinomycetes; order Kitasatosporales; family Streptomycetaceae; genus Streptomyces; species Streptomyces sp. NPDC049887. The sequence goes on from NZ_JBFAMM010000001.1 coordinate 241,953, forward strand.
GCCCGCCGTTCCGCCGGCCCTGGTGGCCCACCGACTCCGGCACTCACTGCACTGGCGCCGGCCGTCCCACGGATCCCACGGATCCCACCAGCCCCGGCGCTCTTTGAGCGACGGGAACAATAGCCATGACGCGCCCCTGACAAAGTTGGCGCAGCCATGACACCCTTCCTCACGCACGTCGATCCGCACCGCTCTCATCCCCCACCTGCCCCGGCAGAAGGAGACATGCGTGAGACGCCATCGCACAGCCGCAGCGACCCTGTTAGCAGTCGGCGCTCTGCTCACCGGCGGTCTGACGGCTGCCACCTCGGCCCACGCCGCCCCGGCCCCCTCGCCCGCTCCCACCGCCGTGGCCCACCAGGCCACGGCCGCCGAGCAGCACCAGGCCCGCACCTTCTGGACCGCGGAGCGAATGCGCGCCGCCGTCCCGCTCGACCTGCGCCTCGGCGCGGACGCGCTGAAGACCCTCAAGACCCCGAAGCCCGGGGCCGTGACGACGACCGTCGCCCCCACGGCCTTCCCCCAGGCGGGCGGCGCCTGGACCGGCGGCGGCGCGGTCGTGAAGACCTCCGGCCGGGTCTTCTTCACCTTCCAGGGCCGCACGGCGTCCTGCTCGGCGAACGCCGTGACCAGCCAGAACGCCAGCACCGTCATGACGGCCGGACACTGCGTCAAGTACCAGGGCAGCTGGCACACCAACTTCGTCTTCGTGCCCGCGTACGCCAACGGCCAGGCCCCGTACGGCCAGTGGACCGCCACCAGGACGCTGACCACCCCGCAGTGGGAGGCGAGCGAGGACATCAACTACGACGTCGGCGCGGCCGTGCTCGCCCCGCTGAACGGCCAGAAGCTGACCGCGGTCACCGGCGCCCAGGGCATCCAGTTCAACGGCGGCTACAACAAGCAGATGTACGCCTTCGGCTTCCCGGCCGCGTCCCCGTACGACGGCACGAAGCTGATCTACTGCAGCGGAAACAGCTCCAAGGACTGGCTGTTCACCCAGGACCACAGCCTCGGCTGCAACATGACCGGCGGCTCCAGCGGCGGCCCCTGGTTCACCGGGTTCAGCGAGACGGCCGGCACGGGCCTGCAGGTCTCGGTGAACAGCTTCGGCTACATCTTCCTGCCGAACCGGATGTTCGGCCCGTACTTCGGCAATGAGGCGAAGGCCCTGTACGACAAGGCCCAGACCTCCTGAGGCGCCGGCGGCCGGCGGGGCCCGGGTCCCCGCCGGCCGCTGCACACCCATGGACGCGGCCCACCCCGCCCCGCAAGGATGATCGGATGGCGACAACGCGGCACTGGGCGGACTTCCAGTACGAGATCTATCTGAACGGCATGACGGGCGCCGTGCCCCGGCTGCCGACCGATCTGACTCGGCTGGAGGAGCTGGCCGGCCACCGGCTCGGCCCGGGGCCTGTCGGCTACGTGGCCGGCAGCGCGGGCAGCGGAAGCACCGCCCGCGCCAACCGCGCCGCACTCGACCGCCGGCGGATCGTGCCGCGCATGCTGCGCGACGTCCACGAACGCGACCTGTCCGTGGAGGTGCTGGGCCGATCACTGCCCGCGCCGCTCGCCCTCGCACCCATCGGCGTGCTGTCGATCATGCACCCCGACGCGGAGTGCGCCGCGGCACGGGCGGCCGCCGCGCGGGGAGTCCCGTACATCCTGTCGTCCGCCTCCAGCACGCCGATGGAGCAGGTGGCCGAGGCGATGGGCGACGGCGAGCGGTGGTTCCAGCTGTACTGGGCCAAGGACCGCGACGTCACGGCGAGCTTCCTGGACCGGGCGAGGACCGCCGGCTACACGGCACTGGTCGTCACCCTGGACACCCCCCTGCTGGCCTGGCGTCCCCGCGACCTCGACCAGGCGTACCTGCCGTTCCTGCACGGCGTGGGCACCGCCAACTACTTCTCCGACCCGGCCTTCCGGGCCGGGCTCGCCAAGCCCGTGCACGAGGACCCGAACGCGGCCGTGACGCACTTCGTCGGCATGTTCGCCGACCCCGCCAAGACCTGGCCCGACCTGGCCTTCCTGCGCGAACACTGGGACGGGCCGATCGTCCTCAAGGGCATCCTCCACCCCGACGACGCCCGCAGCGCCGCCGACGCCGGCATGGACGGCGTGGTCGTCTCCAACCACGGCGGCCGCCAGGTCGCCGGGTCCGTGGCCGCGGCGGACGCCCTGCCCCGCGTCGTCGAGGCCGTGGGCGACCGGCTCACCGTCCTCTTCGACAGCGGCATCCGCACCGGCGACGACGTGTTCAAGGCCCTCGCCCTCGGCGCCCGGGCGGTGCTCCTGGGCCGCCCGTACGCCTACGGCCTCGGGCTCGACGGACAGGCCGGCGTCGACCACGTCATCCGATGTCTTCTCGCCGAACTCGACCTCACACTCGCGCTGTCGGGCCACTCGGGCCCCGGCTCGCTCACGCCCGACGACCTGATCGGGGAGTCCGCATGAGCGGGGACCGGCCGGCCGCCCGGAACGTCCTGGCGGTCATCCCGCCCCACATGGGCGGCCGTTCGACCGGGGCGGGGCTCGCGGGCCTCGTGCCCGGTGCCCGCGTCACCGTCGTGGAGTCGGCGGACGAGGACCCGACCGCACTGCGCGAGGCCCACGCGATCATCACCGCCCTCGCCCCGGTGACCGCCGGGCACATCGCCGCAGCGCCCGCCCTGGAACTCGTCCAGTGCGCCAGCCACGGATACGACTACGTCGACCTGGACGCCGCCCGCGCCCGGTCCGTGGCGGTCTGCAACATCGGCTCCAGCGGCGCGGAGGCGCAGAACGTGGCCGAACAGACGTTCGCGCTCATGCTGGCGCTCGCCAAGCAGGTGGTACCCGGCCACAACGCGCTCACCGAAGCCGACTGGGCCCTGCCCCGGCTCCAGCGGTCCCTCACCGAGCTGTCCGGAAAGACCCTCGGCATCGTCGGCCTCGGCAGCATCGGGAGGGAAGTCGCCCGCCGCGCCCTGGCGTTCGACATGCGCATCGCGTACACCGGCCGGCGCCGGGCCCCCGCCGACACCGAGTCCCGGCTGGGCGACGCCCGCTTCCTCCCCCTCGACGAACTCCTCCGCGTCTCCGACTACGTCAGCCTCCACGCGCCGCTCACCCCGGACACCCGCCATCTCCTCGACGCCGGGCGGCTGGCACTCCTCAGGCCGACCGCCTACCTCGTCAACACAGCCCGAGGGGCGCTCGTCGACCAGGACGCCCTCGCCGACGCGCTGACGGCGGGCACCCTGGCGGGCGCGGGCATCGACGTCTTCGACCCCGAACCGCCGACGGCCGCCCTGCGTCTGCTCAAGGCGCCGAACGTCGTCCTGTCCCCGCACGTCGGGGGCGTGACGCGGGAGACCCTGGTCCGGATCGCCCTGGCCGCGGTCCGGAACGTCGTCGACCACCTGGCCGGAGAACCGCCGCGGGACGTCGTGTCGTAGCCGGGCCCCGGGCGTGCCCGCCCGGCCCGAACGGCGGGCGCCGCACCCGGTTCAGGGCAGCGGCACACCGCGGGCCGTCAGCCAGAGCGCGTACCACTCCTCGTGGTCGAGGTCCGGCTCCCGTGCGGCCTGCCCGCAGGCGCGGATGCGCTCCGGGTTGGCCGTGCCGATCACCGGCGAGACCCGGGCGGGGTGGCACCGCAGCCACCACAGCAGCACCGTCTCCGGCGCCACGCCCTTCCGCTCGGCGAGGGAGGCGACGAGCCGCGCGGTGGCCTGCTCCTCAGGGGTCTCCTGGCGCCCGGTGAACCGGCCCTGCGCCAGCGCGCCCCAGGCCTGCAGTTCGATGCCGTTGTCCCGGCAGTGCTCGAGGGTGCCGAAGGGGAAGCCGTTCCCGGCCGCCTCGGGGGTGTTCACGACCACACCGGCCTCCAGCCAGTCGCGCTTTTGGAGGCTCATCTCCAGCTGGTTCGCGACGATCGGCACGTCCAGCCGTGCCTGGAGCGCAGCGATCTGCGCCGCTCCCATGTTGGACACCCCGAACCGCCGCACCAGGCCCTGCCGGCGCAGCGACGTCAGCGCCTCGGCGACGTCGTCGGGGTCGGCCAGTGGATCGGGCCGGTGCAGCAGCAGTACGTCGATCACGTCGGTGCGCAACCGCGCCAGGCTCTCCTCGACCCGCCGCACGATGGTCCGCCCGCGCAGGTCGTAGATCCCCGGGCGCTCACCGTCCGCGAGGCGGATGCCGCACTTGGTCTGCACGACGATCCGCTCCCGCAGCCCCGGAGCACGGGCCAGGACCTCGCCGAAGACGGCCTCCGCCTTGCCGTACCGGTAGATGTCGGCATGGTCGAACCTGGTGATCCCGCTGTCCAGCGCGGCCTCGACCGCCGCCTCCGCGGCGGCTATGTCCCCGGGACCGTACGGCGCGGTGTCCCACGTCCCGCCGAGCCCCATGCACCCGTACAGCAGCCGACCGTCCGTCGCGTCCGTCTTCGTCGTCACCCCGTGACCCTACTGGCCACGGTTCCGCGCGGTCGCCGGGGACCGCGCGGAGCGGAACCGGTGGGACGCAGCACAGGCCGGAGCCGGGGCCGGACCGCGGTGCCCCGCTTCCGTACCGCACGACAAAGCCCCTGCCGGAGGTGTACGGCCCCGGCGACCGCTGCGCCCCGCCGGGATCTGGACCGAGCGGGCACCTGGAGGGCGCGGCCACTTCTGGTTCGACCGCACATCGGGGGTCAGGCACGAACGAAGAGCACAACGCCCACGACCAGGAATGCGAGCCCGAAGACGGACGCGATGCCACCCCAGATCCGCACGAGCCGCCGCTGGAGCGGGGCGTAGCGGAGGAAGTCCATTCCCGGCTGCTCGAATCCCAGCCGGTCGAACGTCCGCAAGAGGGCGGGGTCGGCGTGGGCGGGATTGCAGTACGTGTCCACGGTCCGTTGGGCGATGCCACGGTGGTCCGTCACCAGCGCAAGCCCGACCAGGGTCAGCCCCGCGCCCAGAAGCAGGTGGCTTCGTAACCGAGAGCAGGACTCACCGATAAAGCCAAGCAGGGGTACCAGGAACATTCATTCCTCACGATGCAGGGAACCTCTTTGTCAGGTGCACAGTACGCAGTGGTGCAGACGGACCGTCATGCCAGGGGCTGGCGAACGTGAGGCCCAACTCGCTGCCGGTGAAGGTCCGCTCCGAACGGAGGGGCAGGCGGGAGCCCTGGTCCCACGAAGGATGCGCAGAGGTTGCTGGAAGCCGCCCGGACGGCCGCCGACCGCTGCACCCGGCCTCCTTCGCGACGAGGCGCTGGGACATCCGGTCCGAGGGATGCGCAAGGCTCTGAGGAAGCCTATTCGGCGGCTGGACGGGCCGGATCGGATCGGATCGGATCGGAAGTAGTCGACGCACTTCGGCCGTGCAGCACGATGCACCACACGACAAAGCCCCTGCCGGATCTCTCCGACAGGGGCTTTGACCAGTTGTGTTGTGGGGTGTTCACGAGTGGGCCTGATCAGGCAAGGATCAGCGGCTTGAAGATCGTTTTCCGTGGTCCGAGTGATCGTTCCCCGTCGACGCACCGACCGTGCGCCAGACCTAGAGCAGACCCTGCGCGACGGGTTGTGCTCGAACCGTTGATGGCGCACTGAACCGGCTCAGGTTTGGCGCGCGACCGACGAACCGGACTGATCCTCATCACGGAATGGCCCCTGCCGCCAAAAGTGGGTGAGGGGGTGGCGGCCGATGGCCGCCACCCCCTCACCCGCCAGTCCGAAGCCGTCCCTCCATTACCCGGTCACGCTCTCTCGCTTGTAGATTTCCTCGGGTTTCGGGAATTCCACAGGATTCGCCAGGAACACTTCACCGTCGGTATCCCCATAGTACCAATAGAGGCCTGAACTCCCCAGGGATCCACACTGCCCTTCCTTGAAGGTCAGAGAAACCCACTTGTCTCCCCCTGCAGGAGTGGTATCCACCCCCCAGGAGAATTCACACACTTCCTTGGTTTCGTTTTCCTTCACCAGCGAGTTCAGTTGGAGTTGCGCCCCGGCGGAAAGAGTGCCTATCCCATCCTTCTCGAAGTCGATCCAATCCCCTCCGGGATTCTTCCACAGACCGACGATCTGACTTTCCTTGGGGACGGGCTGTTCTTTTTCACTTCCGCACCCCGACACACCGACGGCAAGGACGGTGGAGACAGCGGCGACAAAGAGGAACCGTCGGCTTCTCCTAGTACGGCACATAGATTTCCTCGATCCAGTGGATCTTCACGGTGATGTCCTTCTGTCCGTCGGGCCAGATCTGCTTGGCAACGTTCGAGCCCGCCTTCATGACCGGGTTGGAGCTTCCGTTCTTGTACCCGTCATTCGAGAGGCTGCGCGTGGCCGAGGCTACCGACATGGTGTTGGAGATCGTCACGTCCACCTGTCCGACCAGGGCTCCGTTGTCCCACTCCGAGTCGGTCCTGGGCGGTTCGCACGCGACGCCGAGCAGTTGGTAGTCGAGGTTGTAGGAGCCGAGCGCCATGCTCGCGGGGCTGGCGCCGTAGATCCCCTCGGTGAGGAACCCGGTGAGGTCGGTAAGGCCCTCCCAGATCTTCTCACCGTCGCTGCGCTCCGCATGGGACTTGTTGAACGACTCCCTACCCGTGTGGTAAACGCCGTCCTTGATCAGACCCTGCATCTTGCGGATGAAGGACCGGAAGTGGTCCTCCGTTCGCAGCTGGCGGACGAACTCGCCGTCCGGGGGAAGTGTGACCTCGGACGGCCCTCCCTTCGCCCAGAGCATGACCAGCTCCTGGGCGGAGAGGTCCATGGCCTCGCCTTTCTTGCCGCCCCTGCGCTCCGGCTCGGGGTTCGGCCCCTTCTTGAAGCTCGGCTTCTTGAAGACGGCGACGTCGACCGAGGTCGTCCGGCCGGCGCGGGTGGTCACCGTCGCGCTGATGTACGTGCTGGACGTGCCAGGGACCTTGGTCGTGTAGGTCTTCGTGGAGTGATAGACCCACGTGCCGTTCGGGCCCATGGTCATGTAGTCGCGGTACGTGCCGCCCTTGCCGTCGCTGCACCCGCGCTCGCAGTCCGTAATGGGCCGCAGGCCGGTGGGGTCGGCCTTGGTGACGGGGGTGTTGTTGGCGTAGGCGTAGCCGTTCATGGACTCGTGGTCCTCGGGCACCAGGACCGGGTCGACCGAGAGGAACCTTCCTGTGGCCGGGTCGTACTCACGGGCGCCCACGTGGATCAGACCGGTTGCGGAGTCGACCGGCTTGCCGAGGAACCCCTTGTCGTCGGGCCACACCGAGGGTGTCGCGCCGCGGGTCTCGCCGAACGGCTTGGTGTAGCGGCGGGTGACGGCCTGAGTGGTAGCGTCCACCGTCATCGAGGCGGTGCCGTGGTGGTCGTCGACCATCCAGGACAGGCTGGTCTCCGTGCGCACGGCCGTGACGTCACCGGCCGCGTAGTAACGCTGGGCGGTGAACTTGTTGGTAGCCGTGTCGTAGTGGAGTTCCTGACCGGCCAGGTAGAGAACGGCCTTGCCGGGGCCGCGGCGGATCAGGAGATCGCCGTTTGCGTCGTAGAGGTAGTCGGTGGTCTTCGTGCCCTCCGTGAGGCGGACCAGCTCTCCCTCGATGTCCCAGGTGAGGCTCTGTGCGACACCAGTGGTGCCGTACCGCTTGGTGGTGTTGCCCTGCTCGTCGTACGTCAACGACTTGGCGGCGCCGCCATTCACGGCGAGCGAGGTCAGGGTGTGCGGCTGGCCGCCGCCGCTGGCGTTGACGGCCGGGTAGCCGTACACCGTCGTGGTGCTACCGGTGGCCTTGTGCTCGACCTGGGTGTCGCGCAGGCCGCCGGGCTTATAGGTCCAGCTCGTCCAGTACGGGGCCGGCCCGCCGAGTGCGGTCGCCGAGCGGGCGGTGGCGCAATCGTTGGACGACGGGGTCCAGGCCTCGGTCAGACGGCGGTAGCCGTCGTAGGCGAAGCACTGGGTGTCCTTGCCGTTCGCCTTGTCGGTGATCGACGTGACATTGCCGGTGGCGTCGTAGACGTAGTCGACGTCGCTGGTGTAGCCGGCGTTGGTCTGGTCGACCGTGTGTGTGTTGGACAGGCGGCGGGTGCCGTCCTGATATCGGTTGAGGATCTGGAGCTGCTTGGCACCGGTGGAGGTGCCGAGGCGGGTCTCCTCGATTTCGCCGTACGGGGAGTAGCCGATGTTCTGGACGTAGTCGGTCATGCCGTCGGTGCCGGTGAGCATGCCGAGGCTGTTGTAGCTGTTGGTCACGGTCTCGGCTGGCAGACCGGCCACCGCGGGCATCGAGGTGGACTGGACGGTGCCGTCGATGTTGTAGGTGGTGGATGTGGTGAAGGTCTGCGGCGCACCGGCGGCTACCAGGGGGTCGCCGGAGGCGATGACGGTCTTGGTGCCCTTGGGGCGGCCGAGCGCGTCGTAGCCGGTGACGACCTGGGAGTAGATCTTGCCGGTGGTGCCGCCGACGTACCGGATGGCCGCGGTCACCTGCCCCTTGGCGAGGGAGTCGTAGGTGAATTTGGTCAGCTGGTGGGCGTTGTCCTTCGTCCCGTCCCAGGTGCCGATCTTGCGGCCCAGCTCGTCGTAGTCGGTGATCAGTGTACGGGTGACCTGCTCCAGCGTCGTTGTGGTGGTCACCGGCTGGTCGGCGTCGTTGTAGGCGGTGGTGACGGTGCCCTTGTCCGGGTCGGTGGACGTGGTCTTGCGGCCGCGCAGGTCGTAGCCGTACGACCACACGGCGTTGTCCGGGCCCGTCATCTTCGTCAGCCGGCCGGAAGGGTCGTGCTCAAAGAGGGTACGGGTGTAGTCCGTGCCGGTCGGGAGCGGGCCGGCGTACTCCCGCCGCTCGATGATTCTGCCGCGGGCGTCGGTGATGCTCAGGGTGCCGGTGCCGCCGGCGGCGGCGGTGACGGCGGTGCGGTCGCCCTGGTACTGGGTCTTGGTACGCCACTTCTCCTGGTCGTAGACGCGGAAGATCGACTCGGTGGCGCGGCCTGCAGCGTCGAAGACCGTCTCGGTGGAGGCGGGGACGGAACCGGGGAACGTGTTGGCCAGCGTGCCCGAGGGCGCTACGTTGTCGTGGACCTGCTCGTTGCTGACGTACGCCAGGCCGCGGTCGTCGTACAGCGTCTCGGAGATCACCCGGCCGCCGTTGGGCGCGGGGACCTGCTTCTGACGGAACCTCAGGAGGCTGTCGAAGATCTCGTAGGAGCTGTTGTACGTTTGTCCGTCGGCCTTGAGGGCGTCGGTGCGGACCCAGGTCTCCTTGTCATTGTTGATGCTGTACGCATAGACGATCGTCGCGGCGTCGCCCAGCGCGCGGGAACGATCCGGCTTCCAGACCGAGCGGAGCCGGCCAAGCGCGTCCAGCGACCACTCGGTGACGTTGCCGTTGGCGTCGGTGGTCTTGGTGGCCGTACCCCAGGCCGGGTCCACCTGGGTGGTGGAGCTGTAGGTCTTCGGGTCGGTGCTGGTCTTGGACGTCAGCGGGCCGTAGCCGGTGTCGTCGGGTACGTAGGTGGTCTTGACCGTACGGTTCAGGGCGTTGGTCTCAGTGAGCGGGCGGCCCAGCTTGTCGTACGTGGACCCGGAGACCTTCTGGTAGACGGGGGTCTTGTCCACAGCGCTGTGGCTCGCGACCCGGTACGTGGCGGTGATGTCGCCCTTGGTGGGCGCCACCCCGGTCGCCTGGTTGTCGTAAGCCGTGGTGGCGTCGGAGACCACGTCGTCAGGCACCACCGGCGTCGCGGAACAGGAGGCGGAGTACACCTGGACGCGGCTCACCTTGTTCACCAGCCAGTCCGTCGTGTTGCGGGCGTAGCTCGTCCGTGTGCAGATCTCGTCGCCGGTCTTGGCGGCGTCTCCGCTGTCCTCGACGGTCACCGGCATGCCGTATGCGGTGTCGTACGTGGTCTTCTGCTTGACCGCGCGGGTGCCGGTGGAGGTCTTGGTGCGGGTGGTGGTCTCACCGGCCTGGACAATCCAAGCGTCGGTGGTGCCCCAGTTGTAGGTGTGGCTGCCGGTCTTGTGGGACCAAGGGGTGTTGACGGTGCCGCTGACTTCTTCGGTGCCGTTGTAGACGATGGTTTCGCGGACGAAGCCGGCGTACTGGCGGGCGTCAGTGATTTCGGTGCCGGTGGAGTCGGCGACCTTCTCCACCCGTGGGGTGCCGTCGAGTTCCTTCTCGCCGTTGAGGCCGCGCATGTAGAGGGTGGACTTCTTGGAGCGCGGGCCTTCGGAGTCGCCGGAGGTCTCCATGACCTTGCCGTAGCCGCGCCACTGTGACCAGGTGCGGTTGGACGGCTTGGTCAGGCCTTCGTCGTCGGCGTAGGCCCAGCCGGCGCCACTTTGGTAGTCGTAGTACGTCTCGCCGGTGTCGCCGTGGCCGTAGGGGTCGTCCTGGAAGACGGAGGTGACCACGTACTTGTGGAACCAGTCGGTGACCGGGCTCGCTCCGGACTGGGACCATTTGACCGGGAAGCAGCGGCGGGTGTTCTTGTCGATGTCCGCCGGCATGCTGGTGCCCCAGATGCAGTCGGGGTCGGAGTAGTTGGCCGTGAGGGTCGAGCCGGTCTCGGACTTGATTGTGCGCACACGCCACTTGATGTAGCGCAGGGTGTCCGGGCCACTGCCTTCGACGTGGTTGGGCAGCTGGACACCGCCGAAGACGACCGGCGGCAGGGCGGCCGCGGTGGTGTTGGCCTTGCCGGTGTTCTGGATGGACTTCAGCCACAGGCTCGGCGAGGAGGCGTCACCGGTGTCGGGGAAGTTCTGCTCCAGGTGCCAGGTGTCCACGTCTCTGTGGGTGGTGCCGGTACCGGTCCACACCGAGGTGGTGACGTCGGTGAGACGCTTGCGGGTGAAGAAGGCTGGGCCGATCTGGGTGGTGCACTTGGTGCCGGACGCGCAGATCATGTCGAAAGGCACGTCGGGCCAGTTGGACTTGGTGTCCTTGGTCAGGCTGGAGCAGCCTCCCGAGGTGACACAGCGCTCGGCGTAGGTGAAGCGGACCTGCTGGGCGGCGGGCTTGGCAAAGATCAGGTCGCTGCGCAGGCCGTAGTCGATGCGGGTGAGGTAGCCGCCGCGGGTGTAGCCGGTGCCGTTGACCGTGGTGTCGGCGTTCCTGGAGTAGTAGTTCGTCTCCCGGCTGTACCAGTAGGTGGAGGCGTTGCCGTGGGTGTCCACGACGTAGTCCAGGTTCCAGCGCCAGCCTTGTGTACAGAAGGAGTCGGCGAAGCCGGTGGACTTGTAGCAAGGCTCGCCGGAGTCGTCGCCGAAGACCGGGACGCTCCAAACGGAGTTGGTGACCGGGTCGTCGGCGGCGGTGCCGTTGTCGCTCCAGCCGGGCATCCGGTGCTTGCCGAAGAAGTACTGGGTGCCGGAGGAGTCGGTGACCTTCCAGTACTCGGTGTTGTTGTCGCCGTTGCCGGTGGCTCCGGTCAGGTGCTCGACGCGGCTGCCGTCCTCGTTCTTCACCTTCCACGAGCCGCCCGACACCTCGGACAGGGCTGCGGTGTCGCAGGCCGCTGTGTCAGCACAGGTGTTGACCAGCTCAACGGCCTTTCCGTTGAGGACCAGGGTGGCGTTGGCGTACTTCCAGCACAGGTCGCTCTTGCCGGACTGGCCGTCTTCCTTGCAGGAGCCGTACTTGCGCTCGATGTAGGACTCAGTGATCGCGAAGCCCTCGCCGACCACCGAGGTCTGGTTGTTCTCCCCGGCCGTGCGTCCGTCCACCGAGGCGGAGTTGTAGGAGATGGACAGGTTCGGGTTTGGTCCGGCCGTCGCCGGGGGAACCCGTAGCGGGTAGTTCCAGGTGAAGTCACCCGTGCTGCCGCCGGCCTCCCAGGTCGCGGTCGGGGACAGCGGGGTGGCGCTGTAGTCGCCTCCGCCGCCCGAACTGTCAGCCGCCGCTGCCAACAGCATCGGGGCGCCGGCCGCGCGGGTGCGGGCGGAGAAAGTGCCCGTCAGGGTCTGGGACTTTGCATCGTTGTCCGCGCCCGCCACTGGGCTCTGGGTGCGGCAGGACTCCTTCTTCGGGGTGGTCAGCGCACACGCCGGGAGCGTCACCAGGCTCAGACGGGGGCCGAAGTTTCCGCCGTACACGTCGTTGAAGGAAGAGTAGTCCAGGGAGACCCGGAGCCTGTCGGTGTCACCGGCCGAGTCCTTTGACGTGGCTCCCGCCGGGTCGACGGTGAGCAGGACGCCGTTGACACCTGCCTTCTTCGCGGCCGACTGGGAGTGGACACGAAGCGCCACTTCCTCGACCGGACCGGTGGCTTTCGCCGACGCCTTGCTCTTCGCCCGCTTGGGTGCCGGGGCGGCCGGCTCCTGGGCCAGCTCTACGCCGAGCCCTCCGACGGTGAGAGTTGTCTCACCGGTCGCCGCGACCTCGGCGGTGGCCTTCCCAGCCTTTGGCCACGCGGCCTTCTTGAGCCGCTCACGGGTCTCGTGGGAGGCGGGGGCAGCCCTGTCCTTCGGGGCCTTGGACGTACGGGGCTTGAGCACACCGACCTTGTCGATCTTCGCGTCGGGCCGGTCCTCCAGCGACTTGCGGGCTGCCGGGGACTGGGCCTGGGCGGCGAAGTCGTAGCCCGAGGGAATCACGACTTGCGGAAGGACGGAGAGGGAGAGGACGAGCGCGCCACGGCCGAGCCAGCGGCGTATAACCGCCCCTGGCAAGCGTGTGCTGAAGGGTGATGAAGACACGGTGACTTCCCGGTTCTCGGATAGGGGCAGGAGGCTTTCGGGCAGCGTCAAAGCCCGAGAACGCCAGATCTCGACGGTGCGTCCGCGAAGACGCGCAGAGTGTTTCGAGCAGAACGGGGCAGGCGGGGGGGGGGGGGGGCGCGGGGGGGCGGCGGCCGCGGCCGCGCCCGCGCGAAGAGTGGGTTTGAGGGGGGTGCCGAGATCGGTAGTGGAG